>NZ_QOCB01000112.1 GCF_003318165.1 Psychromonas sp. B3M02 | reverse complement strand
TAATACAATTGGTATTAACTTTAATTTAAATAGTACAACAGCATTAAAAAAGCCCATTATGCATTCACATAATGAGCTTTTTGATATCTGTTTACTTAAATGCCTTAAATTAATGGCTTATTTAAGCTTAGTGATATCTCTTACCGCACCTTTATCGGCAGACGTTGCCATTGATGCATATACTTTTAATGCCACTGAAATAGGGCGCACACGATCAACAGGCTTCCAACCAATTGCATCTTGTTTTGCACGACGCTCAGCTAATACTTCATCAGATACTTTCAAGTCCATCGCACGTGTTGGAATGTTAATATCAATGATATCGCCATTTTCGATTAGACCAATTAAACCACCAGCTGCCGCTTCAGGTGAAACGTGACCGATTGATAATCCAGATGTACCACCAGAGAAACGACCATCGGTAATTAATGCACACTCTTTACCAAGACCAATTGATTTCAAGTAACTGGTTGGGTAAAGCATCTCTTGCATACCTGGGCCACCTTGTGGACCTTCGTAACGGATAACAACTACATCACCTGAAACTACTTTGCCGCCTAAGATTGCAGCTACTGCATCATCTTGGCTTTCGTATACTTTTGCAGGACCTGTGAATGTTAGGTTATCGTCATCAACACCCGCGGTTTTAACCACTGCGCCATCAATGGCCATATTACCGAATAATACTGCTAAACCACCTTCAGTACTGAAGGCATTATCAATTGAACGAACACAACCTTCAACACGGTCATTGTCTACAGTATCCCAACGACATGACTGACTGAATGCTTTAACAGTACGGATACCAGCAGGGCCTGCTCGGTAGAAATCGATGATTGCTTGGTCTTTAGTTTGCATAATATCGTATTGTGCTAACTGCTCACGCATCGTCATGTTTAAGATGGTTGGTGTATCACCATTCAATAAACCAGCTCGATCTAGTTCACCCAAAATAGCCATTACACCACCTGCGCGATGTACATCCTCCATATGGTATTTAGGAGTAGAAGGTGCAACTTTACATAGTTGAGGAATACGGCGAGACATCTCATCCATATCGGCAACGGTGAAGTCTAATTCAGCTTCTTGAGCACACGCTAATAGATGTAGAATAGTATTAGTAGAACCACCCATGGCGATATCTAATGCCATTGCATTTTCAAAAGCGGCACGGTTAGCAATTGAACGTGGTAATACCGAGTAATCATCTTCTTGGTAGTGACGTCTAGCGATATCAACAATACGAGTACCTGCATCTAAGAACAGTTGCTCACGGTCAGCGTGTGTTGCTAGCATTGAACCGTTACCAGGTAATGATAAACCTAATGCTTCTGTTAGACAGTTCATTGAGTTTGCAGTAAACATACCTGAACATGAACCACATGTAGGACAAGCACTACGCTCAACCTTTTCAACATCTTCATCAGAGACTGTTTTATCAGCGCCCATTACCATTGCATCAACTAAATCTAGTTTGATGATTTGCTCAGAAAGCTTAGTTTTACCGGCTTCCATTGGACCACCTGATACCATGATCACTGGGATGTTTAAGCGTAATGCTGCCATTAACATTCCCGGTGTGATTTTGTCACAGTTAGAGATACAAACAATCGCATCTGCACAGTGAGCATTTACCATGTATTCAATTGAATCTGCAATTAAATCACGTGATGGTAAGCTGTAAAGCATACCTGAGTGACCCATTGCGATACCATCATCAACAGCGATAGTATTAAACTCTTTAGCGATACCGCCTGCGGCTTCAACAGCACCAGCAACAAGTTGACCCATATCTTTAAGATGAACGTGACCAGGTACAAACTGTGTGAATGAGTTTGAAATGGCGATGATTGGCTTACCAAAGTCATCATCTTTTACGCCAGTTGCGCGCCATAGTGCACGTGCACCAGCCATATTACGGCCATGGGTTGAGGTTTTAGAACGATAATCTGGCATGTTAATTTCCTTAAACTGCTTGCTGGCTAACTCTATTAGCCTTTATTTTAAATAATATAAGTACAAGTAAAACAGATAACCCTTAAGGGTACAATCTGCATTTTACGCGCTTGCTTTAATATCTTCGTTTGATGCGGATAGCGTTACTTTTAATATACCGATCACTTTATCAAGTTGTTTAGTAAGTAGTGCTATTTCACGGTCACTACTCACTGTTAATTCAATATGTGTAACTTGTTGTTTTGTCGTCGCATTGATGGTCACAATGGCGAAACCACGGTGTCGACAAACACGCAATAGGCGCTCTAAAAACTCAGGGCTATGCATCGCTTCGATTGTTAATGTGTTATTCATCCTACACTCTCCATCATTTGATCATTTGCTGCACCAGGCGGTACCAATGGCCATACATTTTCTTCTTCTGAAATCGATACATGTAATAAGTAGGGGCCATCGCTATTTAATAAGCGTTGTAATGCGTCATCTATTTGAGATTTTACAACAATGGTTTCACCAGGAATATCAAAGGCGCTAGCAAGTGTCACAAAATCTGGATTATCAGTTAAAATCGTTTCACTGAAACGACCATTAAAGAACAACTCTTGCCATTGTCTTACCATGCCTAAACGCTGGTTATCAATGAGGAGAATTTTTATCGGCAACTGTTTACGTTTAATCGTTCCTAACTCTTGTATGTTCATCATAAACGAACCATCACCCGATACTGCGATCACCGTATCATTTGGGCGAGCAACTTGTGCGCCCACTGCTGCAGGAACACCAAAGCCCATAGTACCAAGACCAGAGCTAGAAATATGGTTTTCAGGACGATCTACAAACATGTGTTGAGCAACCCACATCTGGTGTTGGCCAACATCACTACAAATGACCGTATCTGCAGGCATGGTTTCTGCTAGCTGGCGTAACAAAGCCGGTGCAAAAATCGGTTCACCTGGATGATCATAACGATTAGCGTGCGTGACTTTCATCTCGCTAATATGTTGCTGCCATTGTTCAATACTCGGTTTTACTGAGATAGCCGGTAGCACTTGTTTAAGGTCATCGGTCATGGAAATGGTGACTTGGCGTAACTTATCTATTTCTGCAGCATCTATATCGAGATGAATTACTTTTGCGTGTGGAGCAAATTCATCTAATTTGCCTGTTACACGGTCATCAAATCTTGCACCTACCGCGATTAATAAGTCACATTCTTGAATCGCTAAGTTAGAGGCTTTACTGCCATGCATGCCAACCATTCCCATGAAGTAAGGGGAGTCATGTTCAATACAACCAATTGCTTTTAGTGTACATACGCTTGGGATTTGTGTTTGTTCAATGAAAGTTCGTAAGGCTGGTACCGCTTTTGCCATACCAACACCGCCACCGACATACAGTAATGGTTTTTGCGCGCCATTAATTAGACTTTTAGCTTCAGTGACTATTGCTTGATTTAGTGGTTGTTGTGTTTCTGCTAATTGTGCTAAAGCATACGCAATACTTGGACCAACTTGGATATCTTTGGGAATATCAATGAGTACTGGTCCTGGACGTCCGCTGGTGGCGATTTCAAAAGCTTGCTCAATAATTGGTCCTAATTGCTCAGCGGTTTCCACCATAAAACTATGTTTTGTACATGCTAATGATAACCCTAATACATCTACTTCTTGGAAAGCATCGGTACCAATTAAGTGGGTTGGTACTTGGCCTGTAATCGCAACAACAGGCACCGAGTCTAATAAAGCATCAGCTAAGCCTGTGATTAAGTTGGTGGCGCCTGGGCCTGAAGTGGCAATACACACTCCCACCTTACCTGTTGAGCGGGCATAACCAATGGCTGCCATTGCTGCACCTTGTTCGTGGCGACATAAAAGGTGATCAACACCACCATCAAACAGTGCATCGTAAAGTGGCATGATCGCGCCACCTGGGTAACCAAATACCTGTGTTACATTTTGCTCTTTGAGAGCGTGAACAACAAAGTTTGCACCATTCATGGGGGGTTCCTGAATTTATTGATGGTCAACCAATCTGTTTCGAATGTGTTGAAGATTGATTTTAAAGGGTGGTCTTTATAGCAAAAAAGTGCAGTTCAAACAACTTTTGTTACATTTTTAAACAGATTATTGAATAGAGTCGTGAATAGATATTCACTTGAAAGTGGTTGTGTTTGAATCGTTAAATTAGGGGGAATGTGCTTTATTTTAGAATGAGAAAATAATTACATTTTGAACCGGTGATTGCACGCTTTAAAGCCTCGCTACAGTAGGGGAACAGAGGTGGCTTATTACCAACCTCTATTTTTATATTGTTCTTTAGACTGCTGGCGTTATCTAAATGCTTTTGTGGGTGTATCAGTTTTGCTTTTTGTATACTCTGCGACAGTTAATTGTTCAAAGGCTAATGCAATCCAGCTACTCATTAACATATCATAATGTTGTTCAACGCCACTACAAGCTACCACTATGTTTCCATACACAAATGACCCATAAAATAAAATATCATCATCTTGTAAAGAAGAAGGGTGCTTAGATTGAATATCCAGATTAGCACAACCGTTACGCCAAGCTTGATGTGCTTTTTTTCTAGCTAAATGATCAAATTGAATCGTCCACTCTTTTGGGGTACCTAATGATTTTTCAACCAAAATAGCGTTATCGAAGGCAGATTCCCAAGCTTTTAAACTCGGATCCATAACGACGATATGTAACTCTTTTCTATTAGTACGCTCAAATAATTTGAGTATTGCAGGTGTTACTAAATCGATAGCATCTAAAGCTATTTCTTTATTACTTCTCATTGATCATTTCCTTACTCTTTTGAGCATTAATGGTTATATAAATGATTAATATACGTTGATCATTTAATTTATTAAGTTGTCATACGATACTATTTAATGATTGGTAATACCGTGAAGAGTGGCTCACTTTAATGACTGTAAAAATAATTCAGATTTGTTTATGTAATGAGATTTTGTATTACAGATCTAATTATTGCATCGTAGTTTATGCTTCTAGGCCCTCTATTTTGCTGAATAAATTTTGACTTCTATACTTCAACTAACACGTAACAGTTAATTGTTAATGGATGGTCAGGGAGTTCAAATGGCGTTAGCAAGGTTAGTATGTCGTTCTATTTCTGGTGTGGATGCACCCGAAGTTGAGGTTGAAGTACATCTTGGTACAGGATTACCTGCATTTTCTCTCGTCGGCTTGCCGGAAACTTCAGTCAAAGAAGCAAAAGACCGCGTTCGTAGTGCCATTTTAAACAGCAATTATAAGTTTCCAAGCAAGCGGATCACGGTGAATCTCGCACCCGCTAATTTACCAAAAGAGGGAGGACGTTTTGATTTAGCTATTGCTTTGGGCATTTTACTCGCCTCAGAGCAATTAAAATGCCATGAGATTCTACAATTTGAATGTTATGGCGAACTCTCGCTGTCCGGAGAGTTACGCCATGTTGATGGTATTATTCCTTGCGCATTAGCCGCAAAAGAGCAACAGAGACAAGTTATTGTATGTCGAGAAAATGCACACGAGTGTGCTTTAACGGGAGCCAATGGCGTTGTCGCGAACTGTTTAGCTGATGTCTGTGCCTATCTACAACAAGAGTTTACTTTGCCGCCTGCAGAGCAAGATGTAACTGCCGCCATCGAAGCTTCTTCTTTAGACTTTAGTGACGTTTTAGGTCAGGAACAGGCGAAAAGAGTGTTGGAGGTGGCAGCTGTCGGGTCGCATAATTTACTCTTGATTGGTCCGCCAGGTACTGGAAAAAGTATGTTAGCTGAACGCTTTATGACCTTGTTACCTAACTTGGAGGAGCATCAAGCCTTACAAACTGCTGCTGTGTACTCGGTATGTGGAAAGCAACGTAGTGATTGGTTTTTACCTCCTTATCGTGCACCTCATCATAGTGCTTCGGCTGTGGCGCTGGTGGGCGGGGGAGGTAAACCTAAACCTGGTGAGATCTCATTATCGCATCACGGAGTATTGTTTTTAGATGAACTAGCCGAATTTCCTAGACAAGTGTTGGATAGCCTTCGTCAGCCGATGGAAAACCACCATGTGACTATTTCTAGGGCGGCAAACCAAGTGACTTTCCCTGCGCATTTTCAATTGATTGCAGCGATGAATCCGAGTCCTTGCGGACATATTTCCGGTAGTTTAAGACGCAGTACTCCAGATCAAATATTACGCTATCTAGGGCGCTTGTCTGGCCCCTTCTTAGATCGCTTTGCTTTAGCGATTATGGTGCCTTTATTACCAAAAGGTTTATTAGCTGAATCCCAACAAGGTGCAAAAAACAAAATAGAAACCAGTGCAGAAATCAAAGTGAGAGTGTTAGCGGCTCGCAGTGTGCAGTTAACACGACAGGGCAAGTTAAATCATTATTTATCAAGCCAAGAGGTCAATCAATTCTGTGTACTTAGCAAAGAAGATGCTGTCTTTTTAGAGCAAGCAATTGATAAAATGGGGTTGTCTATTCGTGCTTGGCATAGCTTGTTAAAGGTAGCGAGAAGTATTGCTGACTTGCAACAGCAAAAAGATATTAACAAAGCACACCTCTGTGAAGCTTTAAATTATCGAGCGATGGACAGGTTATTAAGCAGTTTTAATTGTTGAAGTTATTTTTAAATTTTAGAAACAAAAAAGGGACTGTTGAACAGCCCCTTCTAAAATCAATACTTGTTAATTAAGTATAGTAAATTGAATGGATTAAAGTGCTTTAATCGTTTCAATTTGCTCATTAAGTTTGTCACAAGTTGTTTGGTATTCAGCTTGTTTTGCTTTTTCTTTAGTAATAACCGCTTCAGGAGCATTACTTACAAAACGTTCATTGCTTAGTTTACCAGATACTTTATCTAACTCTTTTTTAGCTTTTTCAAGTTGTTTAGCTAAACGTGCTAATTCAGCTTCTACGTCAATTAACCCTGCCATTGGAATCAATAGCTCTAAGTCACCAATTAATGCAGTCACTGAAGCAGGTGTTTCCTCACCTTGAGCAACAAAAGTCACACTTTCTAGTTTTGCTAATGCCGCTAAGAAAGCGTCGTTATCTGAAAAACGACGTCTCGCTTCATCATCTGCATTTTTAACTAGTACGTTCAGCGGTACTTTTGGACTAATATCCATTTCACCACGGATATTACGAACAGCGTCGATCACTTGCTTAACCCACTCAAGGTCAGCAACGGCTTGCTCATCCACTTGTGAAGCATCATATTCAGGGTAAGCTTCTAGCATGATGGTATCACCACCTTGACCCGTGATTGATTTCACTCGTTGCCAAATTTCTTCAGTCATAAACGGCAGCATTGGATGTGCAACACGTAATAAGGTTTCTAATACGCTGATTAATGTATGACGCGTACCACGTTGCTCTTCTTCGCTACCTTTGAATAAAACAGGTTTTGTTAATTCTAAGTACCAACCACAGAACTCATTCCAAATGAAATCGTAAAGAATGTTCGCTGCGATATCAAAACGGTAAGTATCTAACGCTTGACGGAACTCTTTGATCATATTTTGTAATTGACCTTGGATCCAACGATCGGCAAGGCTAAATTGCATTGCTTGGTTATCACCAAAACCAAAATCTTGATCTTCCGCATCCATTAATACATAACGGCTGGCATTCCATAACTTGTTACAGAAATTACGGTAACCTTCAAGACGATTCATATCCCAGTTGATATCACGACCCGTCGAAGCCATTGCTGCTAATGTGAAACGCAGTGCATCAGTACCATGTGCTTCAATACCGTTGGCGAAAGTTTTACGTGTGTCTTTTTCGATTTTCTTCGCAAGCTGTGGTTGCATCATGTTACCAGTACGCTTAGTTACTAGGCTTTCAAGATCTAAACCATCAATCATATCTAAAGGATCTAATACGTTACCTTTAGATTTAGACATCTTATCGCCATTTTCATCACGGATAAGCCCGGTCACATAAACGGTTTTAAATGGTACTTGTGGAGTGCCATCGTCATTCTTCATAAAGTGCATAGTAAGCATGATCATACGTGCTACCCAGAAGAAGATAATGTCAAAACCCGTTACCAATACATCCGTTGAATGGAAGGTTTTAAGATCCATAGTTTGGTTTGGCCAACCTAATGTAGAGAAAGTCCATAAACCTGATGAGAACCATGTATCTAATACATCGTCATCTTGGTTTAATACAACACTGTCATCTAAGTTATGCTTAGCGCGAACTTCTGCTTCATCGTGACCTACATATACTTTACCTGCTTCGTCATACCAAGCTGGGATACGATGTCCCCACCATAATTGACGAGAAACACACCAATCGTTAAGGTCATTCATCCACGAGTTGTACATGTTTTCGTATTGTTGTGGTACGAATTTAATGTCGCCATTTGCAACAGCTTCTGTTGCTGTTTTAGCAAGAGGTGCAACACGTACATACCATTGATCTGTTAGCATTGGTTCAATAACAACACCACCACGGTCGCCATAAGGTACGGTTAAGTCGTGGTCTTTTACTTCGTCTAATAAACCAATTGCATCTAATTCACTTACCACTAATTTACGCGCGGCTTCACGTGTTAAGCCTTGGAATTGTGTTGGTAAATCTGTTGGGTAATCTTCGCTTTTTTCACCGTTAGTATTAAACACTTCCGCGCTGTCACGAATACAAGCATCAAAGGTTAATACATTGATCATAGGCAGTTTATTACGCTTACCTACTTCATAGTCATTGAAGTCGTGAGCAGGTGTAATTTTTACACAGCCTGTACCTTTTTCCATATCTGCGTGTTCATCAGCAATGATTGGAATTTCACGATTAACAAATGGCAGTAAAATCGTTTTACCGATTAAGTGTTGGTAACGTGGATCTTCAGGGTTAACGGCAACACCGGTATCACCTAATACGGTTTCAGGACGTGTTGTTGCTACTACGATGTAATCTTTACCGTCGAGAGTTTTTACACCATTCGCTAATGGGTAACGGAAGTGCCACATGAAGCCTTTCACATCTTTGTTTTCTACTTCTAAATCAGAAATCGCAGTGTGTAATTTTGGATCCCAGTTTACAAGACGTTTACCGCGGTAAATTAAGTCATCGTTGTATAAATCAACAAAGGTCTTTTTAACGGCTTCTGATAAACCATCATCCATAGTAAAACGTTCACGATCCCAATCCACTGAAGTACCTAGACGGCGCATTTGACGTGAAATGTTACCGCCTGATTCTGCTTTCCAGTCCCAGATTTTTTCGATAAAGGTTTCACGGCCTAACTCTTTACGTGTTTGGCCTGTTTCAGCAAACAGTTTACGCTCAACCACCATTTGTGTTGCGATACCCGCATGGTCGGTACCCATTTGCCAAAGTGTATTTTTACCTTGCATACGTTGATAACGAATCAAGGTATCCATGATGGTATCTTGGAATGCGTGACCCATGTGTAAACTACCAGTGACATTTGGTGGTGGGATCATGATGCAGAAGCTTTCTTTATCAGTATCACCGTGTGGTTTGAAGTAACCTTTTTCTTCCCAGGTTTGGTAATTTTTTTGCTCAATCGCACTTGGGTTGTATGTTTTTTCCATCATTTGTCTTCTGTCTGGTTAGTTGACTCTTGAGATGTTGCTTCAACATCTTGAGTAGAGAGGGTGTGGCCTAGTTTTTTATAGGCACTGTAACGCATTCGCGCATTAATTTTTAGTTGTTCTTGTGCAGGCACAAAATCAATAATTTGTTGGAAGTTTAAATTAAACTTCGGAATGGATTGGTTCAGGTTAATTAATACTGCGCGAGGGTGTTGTGGAGCAAGCCAGCTAATCTCAACCGGAGAACCGTATCGTGGGCCTTCACCCACTAAATTATGTGGTACAAAACTATCACCATCAAATTGCCATAAATACTCATCTACAACAAATGCGTCCTGTTGATTTTCAGTATAAATAAACACTTTTTTATTTTGTTGGTAATAATAAGCCGCCAACTGACAAGCCTGCACATAATGGGCAGGCAAGTTAGTATCCGTATCTTCTTGCGAATGTATGTAAAAAAGAACTTGGCTCATTGTTAACATGTACCTTGTTGAACTCGATACATTAAGCGTCGATGTCCGTTAGTTCTTGCTCGCTACGGTTCATTACAAATTGTGTTAGCAATGGAACAGGGCGGCCCGTTGCACCTTTGTTGGTGCCTGAACGCCATGCTGTGCCTGCGATATCTAAATGCGCCCAAGTGTAAGCTTTAGTAAAGCGAGATAAGAAACAAGCTGCCGTAATTGAGCCTGCTGGACGACCACCAATATTTGCCATATCAGCAAATGGGCTATCCAGTTGTTTTTGGAAATCATCATCCATAGGTAATTGCCATGCTTTATCACCGGTTTGGTTAGATGCGCCTAGTAGCTCATGTGTTAAACCTTTATGTGGGCTCATTAATGCGCTGATATTATGACCTAGGGCAATAATACAAGCGCCGGTTAAGGTCGCCATATCTACAACACATTCAGGTTCGAAGCGCTCTACGTAAGTTAATGCATCACACAATACTAAACGGCCTTCTGCATCGGTATTTAATACTTCAACAGTTTGCCCTGACATAGTGGTTAAGATATCACCTGGACGATATGCTTTGCTTGATGGCATGTTTTCTGCCGCAGCCACTAAACCTATTACATTGATGTTTAAGTCTAATTCTGCTATTGCTTGCATTGTACCAAATACCGACGCGGCACCACCCATGTCATATTTCATCTCATCCATGCCTGCGCCTGGTTTTAGTGAAATACCACCTGAGTCAAAGGTCAAACCTTTACCCACTAATACAATAGGTTTTTGATCGCTTGGACCACCCTGGTAGTTCATGATCGACATGTAGGCAGGGTTAGCAGAACCTTGTGCAACGGCTAAGTAACTGTTCATGCCCAGCGCTTGCATTTGTGGCGTATCAATAATTTCAGTGGTGATTTTATCAAAACGCTGATCTAATTCTTGTGCTTGTTGGCTTAAGTAAAGCGGTGTACAGATATTAGGAGGCATGTTTGCTAAGTCTTTACAAAGCTTCATACCCGCAGATACTGCAATACCATGTTGTAATGCTAGCTCAGCACGCGCTAATTCTTTGCGGCTTGGCACGTTAAACGTTAGCTTACGTAAAGGACGACGAGTATTGTCTTTATTGGTTTTAAACTGATCAAAATTGTATAGGCTATCTTGCGTCGCTTCGACGGCTTGTCGAACTGCCCAGTAACTATCACGACCTTTAATGTGTAACTCAGATAAGAAGCAGATAGCTTCCAATGCACCTGTGTCATTTAAAGTGGTAATGGTTTTTTCAATGATTTGCTTGTATTGTTTTTCGGTTAATTCGCGCTCTTTGCCACAACCAACTAATAAAACACGTTCACTTAGAACGTTTGGTACATGGTGTAAAAATAAGACTTGGCCGACTTTACCTTCAATATCGCCGCGACGTAATAAAGCACTTAAATAACCTTCACTGATTTCATCTAATACTTCGGCTGCATGAGATAGACGGCGAGGTTCAAATACACCTACAACAATACAGGCGCTGCGTTGCTTTTCCGGGCTACCACTTTTAACTAGAAATTCCATATGTATCCTTAAAACGATTATATTAAGATTAACTGTGCTATTTTTATAAAAATGCAGTTATCATTAGCTCTTGTGGATCTTGAAACGTAATATAAACTTACTAAAATAGCAATTTTACCGCAATTGCTCTCTTAATCCACTATTTTACCGCTTTTGTAGCATTCTTATTTTACATTGGAGATCAGCTTGATAATTCTTCGTTATTTAATGTTAGAAACATTTAAAAGCCAAGTTGGCATTCTCTTTGTTTTGATCCTCATCTTTGTTAGCCAAAAATTCATCACTATTCTTGCTCAAGCTATTAATGGCGTGATACCTGCTGACTTAGTATTAACTATTCTGTTTCTAAATTTGCCGACCTTAGGCATCTTAATGTTGCCTATTAGTTTTTATTTAGCAATTCTTTTTGCACATGGTCGATTACACAGCGAGAGTGAAATGGTTGCCTTAACCTCATGTGGTTATAGCCCCAATAAAGTGTTGAAGGCCACTTTAACCTTATCTTTGTTAACCTTTACCTTCGCTTGCTTTAATACTTTATATCTTGCGCCAAAAGCAGAAGATAAAATGATGTCTATTATTGAACAGGCTGAAGCAAATGCCGGCACGGCAACCCTAATTGAAGGACGCTTTCATAAAGCCTCTGGTAACGGTGGTGTAGTTTACGTAGAGAAATATGTGGAAGGGCAAAATTTACAAAACGTATTTGCAGCACATTGGCCAAAAGAGGGCGGAATTTCTCCTTCTGTGATCACCGCAAAAAGCGGTAATGTCGCTGAGAAAAAAGACGGGACTTGGTTAACTTTAGAAAATGGGCAACGTTATGCTGGTATTGTGGGACAAAATGAATTTGAGAATTCAAAGTTTTCAACTTACCAAGTACATATTGCTAACTCAACAGTAGAAAATAAAACGCGTGACGTAGAAGCTTTGCCAACCTCTAAATTGATTGGTGTTGATAACCCTAAATATCAAGCTGAGTTGCAATGGCGTATTGCTATTCCTGTTTCTATTTTATTGATCACTTTCATGGCTGTACCCTTAGCGCGGGTTAACCCTCGTCAAGGCCGTTATGCAAAGCTACTTCCTGCATTAGCCTTATATTTAAGCTTTTTCTTATTGTTAAGTGCATCTAAGAGTTTGATTGAAGACGGTGCTATCCCTTACTTTGGTATATGGGCAGGACAAATATTGTTTCTTGTTGTCGGTATTGTTTTACATTTACAAACAATCGGTAAGTTGAATTTTAGCCGAAGAAAAAAACTGACGCCTAAGGTGGAAAAGTAGATGGGTATTTTAGATAGATACATTGGTCGAACAATTTTTGCAGCGACCTTTTTAAGCTTATTTGTTCTGATTGGTTTAAGTAGCATTATTAAATTTGTTGAGCAGATGAAAAGTGTAGGGACTGGTGCTTATACAGTATTCTCTGCAGCCTATTTTGTACTGTTGAAAATGCCCGTTGAGATTGCTTTATTCTTTCCAATGGCAGCCTTGATCGGCGCTTTAATTGGTCTGGGATCACTAGCGAGTAGTAGTGAGTTAGTGGTTATGCAAGCTGCGGGAATGTCTAAATTTAGAATCGCTACGTCAGTATTAAAAACGGCGATACCTATGGTTATTGCTGTGATGCTGTTAGGTGAGTTTGTTGCACCTCAAACGGATAAAGAAGCTTATTTCATGCGAGACCAGCTTCGTAAAGGGACAGAGAGAGTTGATAATAAGTATGGTGTTTGGGCAAAAGATGCTAACTCATTTGTCAGTATTGGGCGCATGAATAGTAAAGCGGAATTGTATAATGTTCAGTTGTACTTTTTTGCTGAGGATTTGACTTTGAGTCGTGCAATGGTTGCCAATCAAGCCACTTATCAAGATGGCTCTTGGTTATTACAAGAGGTAAGTCAAACCAGTTTCTATGATGGGGAAACACAAGTTGAAAACTTCCCTGATTATGTGTGGGAAACTGAATTAACCCCGAAAAAACTAGAAGTGATTATCAGCGAGCCAGATAAGATGTCGATGCGTGATATCTACGATTACATCACTTATTTAGAAAGTAATGAGCAAGACGCAAGTAGCTATTGGTTAATATTGTGGCGTAAAGCGGTATTGCCTTTCACTGTGGTGGTAATGATGCTGTTATCGGTATCATTTATATTTGGTGGGTTAAGATCTGTACCTATGGGGACACGTCTTATTTTTGGTATTGCCAGTGGCTTTACATTCCACGTGTCCGGAGAATTATTTGGACCAGCTAGTTTAGTCTTTGGTTTACCGCCGATTTTAGGCGCTTTATTACCTAGTATTTTAGTGTTAATGATTGCCATGTACCAGCTAAGAAAACAAACCTAATACAAGCTAAATTTAGGTCATATTACTCAGTTAATGCGCTGCTTTAACTGAGTAATTTCTTGGTGATAACAACTACTTTTCTTCTTTGTTATTTTCTTTAAATATCCATTTATTTAATGCTTTTGGAAGTACCACCACTTCACACTCTGCCCACAAATCTTGAAAAGCATTACGATCCTTTAATAGTGCCATAAAACTGCCCAAACCAAAGGCTGAAGTCGCTAAACGAATCGCTGCTTGGGTAAAGCTAATGTTACTCCCATCGCTATTTTGAACTCTTAATTGTGCCACTTTCATACCTAAGGTTTGTCCTGAGTGGCTCCAAAAGTAAGTGAAAAAGCCAATAATAATGACCGATAAATAAATTAAAAAGGCTAGGCTATGGCCTAAATAGTCAGTGCTATCCACATATAAACTTAAGTCAATGGTGCCCAGTTTAGCTGCAACAGTGACCACTAATAAAGCAAGCATAGTCGCCACCGTAATAACCAATCCTATTGTAAATAGATCAACTACGTAGGCACTTAACCGTCTCCAAAAAGAGGCACGAGGACATTGTTGATACTGCTCCATTAACGCAAGTGCAGCATTATTTTTGTTATTCTGTTTTACCATGATAATCCCTCAAATAGGTGAAAAAACAGTGTAGCAAATGGCTAATAATTTGGCATTTTATTTATTGGCAGTAAGCTCAGTAGTGAGATATTGCATGGTTTTTAAGCGCTTACACGCTTTACAGTTAAAAACACTTGTTTGTACCGCTTCCATAGGTATAATTCTCAGCACTTAATGCCCGAGTGGTGAAATTGGTAGACGCGACGGATTCAAAATCCGTTTCCGAGAGGAGTGACGGTTCAAGTCCGTCCTCGGGCACCATATATATAATAAAGCCTCAACATTTGTTGGGGCTTTATTATTTCTAGGTGATAGTCATTTCTATTTTATCTCAATGAGTACACTTTCAATGAATGAGTTTTCCGCTGTATTCGTTATCTAAATCTAAGGTATTTCACTAGGTAGAGTTTATGCCAATCATACTAAGTAACTGATCTATTTTACTTGTTAAAATAACTGACTCCTTAGTTGTAATCTTCGCCAATAGAATTAACATTTTTTAGTTAATTCTCCGTCAGACTATTAACTAAGTTAATCGTCGAGAGGTTTAAATGATGCCTTGAACTAAGTCATTTTTCCTGCGTAAAATTTAGATCACTTATTTAATGCAATTGGTATTAGATGAACGGTTAAGAACTAATGTTGTTATTTTATCAATATATTGTTATTTAATTGTCGGTTTTTTTAACAGTTATATCTTTTTTAAAGTTGAAATGTAAAATAAAACCATTAAAAACAGTGTTTTGTGTTTTTGGCATAGTTAGTGCTTTATTGATACATATGGTTATTCATAACTTTAAGGAAATATTATGAACTTATTAAAATCAGCGCTAACAGCAGCACTTTTACTCTCTAGTACCTACGTTTCTGCAATTGCTTTTTACTCAGGTGTCGATGACGTATCTAGTAGTACTAGTCCTACAACAACTCTTACTGATGATGATGGTAATTGGATTGATCCAACAGGCACTGCGTTAGATGGTGCAACATGGGTACAACCTACCGATGCATGGGAAGTAGATGACAGTAGTTTTTATTATTACGAAGTGGATTTAGTTGATAGTGTTGATTACAACTTAACATCATTATTTGTTTCTTATGATGATGATCTAATTGTTTCTATCGGTGATACGGTTATCTTTGATTCTGAAACTAGTGGTATTGAAAAAGCATGGAAAGGTGTTTATGACATTTTTGATAGCTCATTCTCATCACTGTTAATTACATCTGATGATAAACTTACTTTTGCTGTGGTTAATAGCAATAATGATGCTACAGGTGTAATTTGGAGTGGTACAGCTTCTGTTCCAGAACCAAGCATGTTATTTGTATTAGGTTTTGGGCTTATCGCTTTTGCTTACCGACGCAAAACGAACGCATAACTTAATAGCGTATTAAATGTTAATAAACGGCTCTATTTAATAGGGCCGTTTTTGTATCTACTACTTTCAATTTTAAACCGATTATTTAACTTTCAGTCAATAAAGTAAATTACTCCTTTGGTTCTTCTCAGATATCTCTTCAAACCGCTTAAAAGCGAATCCTATATTCATGCTTTAACTTATAAAGAAATCATTATAAAAATGGCTATTTCGTTAATTGATACAAATAGGCATGTTTTAGATATTATTTCGCCTATTTAGCCGCCTTTATGAAGGTTATAGTTTATTTAATAAAAAACTAATTCTTAATGAAAGATACAGGGTTTAGATAATGACTATGACAAAGAAACAAGGCTGGACTCCACAACAGATCAAAGATATTTCCGGTAAAACCTATCTTATCACAGGCGCTAATTCAGGCGCTGGGTTTCAGGCTACCCGAATACTTATTGCTAAGGGAGCCAAGGTGGTGATGTTGAATCGGAATAGCACGAAGTCGGAAGCGGCTATCTTCGAGATAAAGAGAGAGTTTGGTCATGATGTTAATGTAAGTTATATCAACTTGGATTTGGCTGATCTTAATTCGGTTCGCCAAGCTGCAGCTGAAATTTTAGAAAAAGTGCCTCAAATAGACGCACTTATATGTAATGGTGCTATTGCGCAGGTAGCTAAACAAGAGTTGACTGTGGATGGTTTTGAAAGTCAGCTCGGAGTAAACCATTATGGTCACTTCCTATTATCTGGTCTGTTATTTGACCGTATTAATGCAAGTTATGGTCGAATCGTTATTGTTGCTAGTGAAGGTCATAAAATGGGGCTAAGAACCATCCAATTTGATGATATGAACTGGGATAAGAGTTATCATCCAAACAAAGTTTATAGTCAAAGTAAATTAGCTCAAATGATGTTTGCTTATGAATTACAAGATAAGGTTAAGGCGACCAATAACAATGTCAAAGTCTATGTTTGTCATCCAGGTGCTTCTAATACTTCATTGATTAATGAAAAGGCTAACTTTGCAACCAGGTTATCCTGGGGAATTATGGTCAAACTTGGTGTTGCGCAAACCGCTGAAAAAGGTGCTTTACCTGAGGTGATGTGTGCGACACAGGAAGACTTAAAACAGCGAGCTTATTATGGTCCAACAGGCTTTATGAACTTTGGCGGGCCAGTTGGCGAGTGTGAGCTAAAGGCATTTGTTTTAGATAAACCTGTATTAACTAAATTATGGGCTTTATCAGAGAAAAAAACTGCTTTTAGTTGGTCACTTTAGTTTGTTAACAGAGTGTTAATAGCGCATTGCTTAAATACACCTCATCGAGATAAATCAGCAGGGGAGTGTAACTACCTCTCTCCTGATAAATGTGCATTTATTCTGCTGGTTTATTGATCACTAAACCTTGTTCATCAAACTCAATGACTCGTGCTCTGTAATTAGAATTGAGGTTAAATCTAGCCTGGAGACTTTCTTCTATCTCACCACCGCAGGAATGTATTATTCCCATTGGTTCAGGTGGCAGCTCATGTAGGGAAAAGCGGCTTCTACAATAGTGTCGCATTGATCGCACCATGCACTTTTAGTTACAGGTTGTTTGTCTGGGTGACCAATATATTGATAGGAAGCCCAACTTCCATAGCCTGTAAAATCACAGTGACTACATGAATAAGAAACGGAAGAGTAAGAGATAACGTACTACCTTATAATTTAATTAAAGTATGTAAACCATATTCTTAAGTGTTATTGGTGACAAGTATAATAAAGCGTTTTAGCTTTTTTAAATGGCAATAAAAATAGTCGGAATTATTGACTAATAGCTCATGCAGTTACCACTGCAGAAAGTATCTTTTTAACACCTCTTGTTTCAATGCCATTAATGGCAATTTTTCAACTGTATGTCCACTTTTAATGTGAGTATTTGGATGAGGTTAATCTTCCATTATGTCTACTTTAGTACTTTACTGAGCGCTCCCTCACTTATCTGTATAAAAAACAAACATAAAATGAGATGGGACCTTGAGTTTTTGATGCTTTTTTATTGTTATATTATTGTAATACAAGGTGTCATTAGAGATTGTTCAAGTAACTTTTAAAGGTTAATTCAGTATATACATTTTTGTTCATTTTATTCGTATTTAGTCGTTTTATTGAGTGGGTTTACATCACTTTTTTGTTATTACCTAAGTGATCATTTATTAATTTTAGTTTTATCGGTTTCATAAGTTATTTGTACATGGAAGTCTGTCTATTATTTTTATGTGAATTCTAATTACTTGTTTTTAAAGGTATTGGCGTTCATAGATGCTTATCGCTTGTAGTCAGTTTTTACTGCTTGAGCGTTATTCGATAAATACGAAGTGCTACTTTTGGTTAACAAAGTAGGGCGGTATAGAGGGTGTTTTAACGATATAAACATTCAGATAAAGGAAGATAACTGATTATATTAGGAGTTAATTATGCGTTTTAATTTTAAAAAGAGTTTGGCTTCAGCATTATGCTTAGCGTGGGCATCTTCAGCGTATGCGGCCGTTGAGTTTAAACTCGGCCATTTTGGGGCTGAAAACCATCCTTCTCATATTGCTGCTATGCAATTTGCTAAGCAGGTTGAAGCAAGAACCAATGGTGAAGTTGAAGTTGAAATTTACCCTAATAATGCATTAGGAAGCCCACCTGAAGTACTCGAACAAGTCATCATGGGTGTGGTTGATATGAGCCTTTCGGGGCAAGATCAATTAGCTAAACATGTGTCATTATTTGATACCGTGAGTATTCCTTTTTCCTTGACCGATGCGGAACATGCTGATCGTGTTTTAGATGGTCCTTTTAAAGAATGGGCCGCACCAGAATTAGATAAAATTGGTTTGGTTTATTTATCTAGTTGGGATTGGGGCTTCCGTCAATTGACTAACTCTAAGCGTCCTATTTTATCTCCTGCAGATGTTAAAGGGTTAAAGATTCGAACTCCTCCTGCAATGACCTATCAAGCAGCGATGCAAGCGATAGGGGCAAACGTACAAACTATCTCATTCAGTGAATTAGTGATGGCAATGCGTCAAGGCGTGGTTGATGGCCAGGAGAACCCAATTGGTGTGATTTACAGTCTTAAACTCTATGAGTCGCAAAAATATATTTCGATTCTTAACTACTTGTACAGCTCAATGGTGCATATTGTTTCTAAAGATGCTTGGGATAGATTAAATGATCAGCAACGTAAGATTGTTCGCGAAGAGTCAGATTCAGCTCGCTTATTAATGCGTAAGTTAATGAGAGAGGAGGAGTTAAAACAGATCCAAGATATGCGTGCTAAAGGCATTGTCATTGATGAACCTGATCTTGCCCCTTTCCAAGCGATGATGGGGCCTGCCTATGAACAAATTAAAAAGAAAGTAGGTACAGCTAATTTCGATAAATGGATTGAGATGACTGAGTCTCTTAAATAGTTAACATAAAAAATGTTAATAACTATCTATTTCGCCTTATCTTGTTAACTGAGTAAAGGCGAAATATTTCAATTTAACTAATGCATTAATAACCGGTTTATAGATTGAAATCAATCTCTCATGATAGATCGATAACAAAAGTGACTCGCTTCATGATTGCCAATCTTATTCACTCAATATTGGCTGCATTAAAGTTGTTTTAAATGCGTTATAAATCCAAGCAGGTAACCCCCTATGTTGACCTTAGCTATATTCGGACTGTTAATTTTTCTGTTGTTGATTAATGTACCAGTGGTCGTTGCCATCGGTTTAACATCGGTCATATTTTTTGTTGGTTTAGGTGATGCGCGACTATTAGCGATGTTACCTCACCGCATGTATTACGGTACAACTGGGTTTACTTTATTAGCTATCCCATTTTTTATTTTAGCTGGTAATTTAATGAATACGGGAGGCATTACCGATCGTATTTTCCGCTTTGCGCAAACTATGGTTGGCCATATCTCTGGTGGTATTGGTCAAGTTAATATTGTTGCCAGTGTTATTTTCTCCGGTATGTCTGGGTCTGCGGTAGCCGATGCAGCTGGTTTAGGTCAAATAGAACATAAAGCCATGGTGGATCAAGGTTATGAACCAGCGGATTCTGCAACATTGGTTGCCGCTTCCTCGGTAATTGGGCCAGTTATTCCGCCTAGCATTCCCTTTGTTTTATACGGCTCAATTACTAGTGTCTCCGTGGCACGTTTATTCTTGGCGGGGTTTATACCAGGCGTATTGATGGCATTAGGGATGATGATTGCTTTAAGTATTTTAGCAAAACGTAAAAATTACCCCTGTGCTGATAATAAAGCCACATTTAGAGATCGCTTATCCTCTTTTAATGGTGCTTTTTGGCCATTAATGGCACCGGTGATTATTGTCGGTGGCATTATGAGTGGTTTCTTTACTCCAACGGAAGCATCTGTTGTTGTGTGCGTTTATGCCGCGTTGTTAGGTTTTTATTACCGAGATTTAAAGTTAAAGGCTTTACCAGGCATTATTTACAAATCCATTACTCAATCAGTCAGCCTGTTATTTATTATTGCTTCAGCTAACTTCTTTGGGTGGTTAATCATCCATCAAAAAATTCCAGATAGTGTGATTGAAACCTTAGTAGGGTTTGGGGCAACACAGTCGATAGTGATGTGGATTGTGATAGGCATAGTACTGACTATGGGCTTGTTTTTAGAGGGTAATGCTATCTTTTTAATTACTCTACCGCTGTTTATGCCGATTGCCACTATGTTCGATATTGACTTGATTAACTTTGGGGTGGTGATGGTGTTATTAATTATGATTGGTAACTTAACACCGCCTGTTGGTATGTGCTTGTTTGCCGTTGATAGTTTTGCAAAAGTAGGTATGCCTGCCTTAGCGAAGAGGGTATGGCCATATTTATTAATGATATTTCTAATTACAGTGTTGATCGCCTTTGTGCCGAGTATTTCATTGTTCTTACCTAATCTTATTATGGGAGAAATGTGATGGTCTGTTTATTGAAAAATATTGATATCTGGGTGCAAAGAATACTTCGTTATATCGCCATTACCATGTTCTCAATTCTTGCTCTTTTATTAATTGCGAATATTTCACTACGTTTAATTAACGATCTCATTCAGTTTTTACTGGCCCATGGTTGGGAGGGTACTGCAAACTTTATTCAGAGTATTATCACCATTAACTCTTTTTATTGGTTTGATGAGATTATTGAGCTGAGTTTTGCTGCACTGGTATTTTATGGCGCTGCTGGATTATGGTGTGCAAAGCTGCACTTTTCAGTAGGGGATTGGATAACGCCACGTATTAGTAATGTACGCTTACAGCATTTATATAAATTAGTAATTTTGCTTATTTCTGCAACTTTTATGGCTATCTTATTTTGGTACTCGCTTAAGTTAACCTTAAGAACCAATCAAGTGACCACTGTTTTTCAAATTAAGCAGTGGATCCTTTATTCCTGTGTGCCGGTTTCGTCAATGATCATGCTGATCTATTCAGTAGTAGATGTCATTATTGCGGCTAAAAACTTACTAAAGGGAGAGCAAGTCGTGGCATGATAAAAGGCTTGGAGTATGCTTTTTGCATACTCCTAATAAGCTTAATTATACGGTATATCTATCTTTACGATGATTAAGGGCAATGATTAAGTTGAGTACAATGCCACAGAAAATAGATAAAACTAATTGATATACGGACACAATGGATAAAGAGATTAACATGATCGTGAGGTCAGCCCCCATTAATAACCATCCCGCTTTAATTGAAAACCTTTCTTGTAAATATAATGCAAGAATATTGAAACCACCCAAACTCGCTTTATGGCGAAATAAGACAATGAAACCCACACCAAAAATAAAGCCGCCGAATATAGCGGCATAAACAGGATTAAGCGTTTCAATACTAATAAATAGATCATGCAAAGAGCTAAATATAGAAACCAGTAACACTGCAATAAAGGTTTTTAGAGTAAACATCCTACCCATACGTTGTAGTGCTAAATAATAAAAAGGTAGGTTAATAAAAAAGAAGATCACACCAAAGTTAATATCAAGTTTGTAATGAAGTAATAAAGATAAACCTGCCGTTCCACCCGTCAATAATCCAGCATGTTTTAAGAATAAAACTCCGAAGGAGACCAAACTAGTTCCGATTAAAATTGCCATTGCATCTTCAAACCAGCGATGCTTTGTTGTTACTTCCTGTATGTTATCTACTAGCCTAGTATCTGACATGCTTTACAGTCCTAATTTGTTTGCGTTAGTTGTGCGTGATTTATACCATGGTGATTAAATTGTGCAATAAGTTGTTTTGTTTTGTTTTTGTTGTGCGTTTTTTGGTGCGTTTGTGTCTGTTTTGGTGCACGGTTTTTGTATCGGCTTTAATGACTATGACAAGTGTGTTTTGGTGATAGGAGAAGAAAGTTTTTAAAGGCTAAAGGTGAGAATAGTGCACTCTTTTGAGCACACCAAGTTGAAGGCTATTCTACAGGTCATATTCCTCTGGTTACTCTTTTATAATTAAGATTTTGAGGTTGGACTGATTAATCAGTTGGCACTAACCTACCGTTTTAATACCACTCTCTTTGATTCGCTCAAGTACGATGGACGTTTTGATATGTGAAATAAGTTTAGTTTGAAAAATGCGAGAAAGTAACGCATTCAAACTGTCTAAATCGGAAACCACCACTTTAAGCGAATAATCTGCATCACCTGTGGTTTTATAGGCATCTATTATGCTCGGCTCATTAACAACAAATTGATGAAAGTCTTGTGCATTTTCATTCTCATGATTAATTAGCTTTACTTCTACCATGGCCTGCATCTCTTGCTTTAATGCTTTCGGTGAGAGGCGAGCGTGATAGCCTAAAATCAATTGTTGTTGCTCTAAACTAATGCGGCGACGTGAACACTGTGATGGAGATAAACCAACTAAATCACTGAGCTCTTGGTTAGTGAGACGTCCATTTTCCTGTAACAAAGTTAATATTTTTACATCGTATTCATCAATATTGAACATTCCAGCACCTCTTATTAGTTGAGAGCAGAGAGTCTAACAAAGAAAGTATCAACTGGCTTTCTAATTCATAACTAATACCAATCACACTAAGTAACTGATCTATTTTACTTGTTCAAATAACTTACTGCTTCGTTTTGATTTTCGCAAATAGAACCACTATTTAAGCATTAACCTTTTTTAGTTAATTTTTCGTCAGACTGTTAACGAAGTTAATCGTCGAGAGGTTCGAATGACGCCTTGAACTCAGCCATTTTTCCTGCGCAAAATTTAGCTCACTTATTTAATGTAATTGGTATAATATTTCTACCAACTGATGAAGACTAAATTTCCCTAGCTTTTTGTATTAAATAACCAGGAATATCGGCCGCTTGAATAGCTGGAGAAAAATAAAATCCTTGAATATAGTCACAGCCTTTTTCTGCTAAATAATTTAATTGCTCTTGCGTTTCTACGCCTTCTGCAACAATACTAAATTGCATTGCCTGTGCGAGTTGAATAATAGTTGATGTTAGTTGGCATTGGACTTTATCATTGGGCTTTTATTTGTAATAAAGCTTCGGTCTATGTTTAAAGTGTCCCATGGCATATTTGCTAAATAGGAAAGTGATGAATACCCTGTACCAAAATCGTCAATAGCTAATTTAATCCCTCGCTGTTTAATCCTTTTTAACTTAGGCGTCACTTCTTGAGCTCGTTCAATATAGGTTGATTCAGTTAATTCTAGTTCTAAATGTTGTGCGGGATATTGAGTCTGTTTAAGCACTTTATCTAAAGTTGAAATAAATTGGCCAAACCTGAGTTGATATACAGAAATATTGACTGAAATAGTAATTGCTTGGTATCCCATGTCTATCCATTTACGCCCATCTATACAAGATTGTTCTAATACTAAAGCACCTAAACTTGCTATTAATCCAGTTTCTTCAGCTACCGGGATAAATTCCGCTGGAGATACCCACCCTAATTCATTCCAACGAACTAATGCTTCAACACCATGTATTTTCTTACTTTTAGCTTTAAATTGAGGCTGATAAAATACTTGCAATGAATGCTCGTTAATCGCTTTTTTAAGCTTGGTACTGATGATTAATTTTCTTTGACTTTCTTGAGTTAAATGTTCTTCATAGAACCCAAAGGATCCTCGGCCATTGCGTTTTGCTTGATAAAGGGCTGCATCGGCTTCTTGTAATAAATCTTGACGTACTTCTGCTACTTGGCTACTTACACCAATAGTGGCAGATATGAATACTTGCACATTATTTTCAAGATTAATGACAGAGAACAAACTTACTTGAATTTGTTTAATAACCTCTTCGATTTTTTGTTTATCAGTTGTATCGATTAATAAGGCAAATTCATCACCTCCGGTACGGCAAATAAGGTAGTTAGGGTTTAAAATCGTTGTTTTTATTTTTAATAGCCTGTTTGCAACTTCTTTAAGAAGAGTATCGCCTGCCATATGCCCGTAACTATCGTTTACATCTTTAAAGTGATCTAAATCAATCACTAATAAAGAGGCTGTTTGTATGTCATTTATAGCTAAGCGTTGATCGAGTACACGGCGGTTGGGGAGTTCTGTTAATTGATCATGAATCGCAAGATGATTAAGTTGTTGTTGGGTAGCTTTTTGCTCATCAATGTTGATAAGAGAAAGTATGTAAGTGCTGCTTTTATCCTTTTCTGATTTTACTTCTGTCAAAGAAGCAATACCTTGATGTATATAGTTTACTCCAAAGCTTACCTCACTCCGCCATTTCGAGGTGAGCATTTGAGTGTGGTTTAATGGTTGATTATTATGTTGAAAATAGTTGGTGATATTAAGCTGGTTACTATTAATATCCAGCTCGCTAACTTTTAGCATACTAGCAAAGGCCGCATTCGCTTTAACAATGTGCAGATAATATGCCTGTACTACTTTCTTTTTTCAAAAAGCAGCGGTGTGAAAGCGTTTTAATGTCTATTTATAGTTGCTTGGTTATCTAAATTACCTTTAACTCCTATTTAACGATTATTTTTTGTTGAAAAGGATTTTTATTTTAATGAGCAGTAACTTTAACGCGTTGTTTTTAAATTAATAGAAGGGTTTTAGCTACCTGATTATTCCAATATTATATTAGCGATAATGTTTGTTATTTGTTTTTGTAGCTATAAATGAGTATTTATAGGGCGTTATTTTTATTATCTTCATATTATCAATGTTTTGCATGTTTATTTTTAATCTTAAATCGTAATGTTAGTTGTTATATAAGTTTGTTATGTTATTGAACTAGTCTATAATATGAGTAATAAACAAACAATTTAAAGGGAAATCTTGATTTGTTATCAGGATTGACGAATAAAGGGAATTATTTATGAAAACTATCCTATCAACATTGAGTGCTGCTGCTGTTTTATTGTCTGCAAGTAGCTTATTTAATGCTGCTAATGCTAGCCTTATCTTTTCTGAAGATTTTAGTGGAGGCAGCTCTTCTTTAGTTAACTCAACAGACGCATCTTGGGCAGATACAAGTGGTAAGGGCTTCGAGGTTTATTACGCTAATGGCGCAAATCGTCGTAGTATGAGTAAAACGTACGATCACGATAATGATAGCAGTACCGCGGAAATTAAGATCCCGGGGGCGATTGAAGTAAATGATGATTTAGGTAGCGAAACATTAAGTGTGACATTTACATTGGATTCACTGATTGATGCAGGGCAGGAGTTATTATTAACTTTCTTTGCTGGTGAACGTGGTGATGCTTCAGGTGCAACAGTAGAAGTGTATAACGTGACACAAGATATCTCATTAAGTGGAATTTTAGAGCCTGTGTTAGGGGCGGGTGAGTGGATTTACAACAGCTTCTCATTTGATGCTGCGACAACCATTAGCGGTGACGAAATTCAAATTAGCTGGACGGGCGGTGGTACAAACTCAGGCGTCAGTCAAGAAATAGCGGATGTTAACTTATCAATTGTTGATGTACCAGCACCAGCGACAGCTGCTATTTTTGCATTAGGTCTATTAGGATTTGGTGTTAGTCGTTTAAAAAAATAACGCTTTTTTAACCTTATTTTTTAAAGCATCACCTTAGGGTGATGTTTTTTTTTGCCTAATAAAAATCATCCAACTTAATCTTTAATATCCAAACAATTAATGTAAATCAAATTTGTTTATTTTAATTAATTGATTTAGACGTCTAGATGTCTTAGTATGCACCCATTATTACAACTTAGCTCACCGATTTTCTTTGATGGCTAATAGGTAACCAGTATTTAAATTTCAGGAAATCTGATGATAGAAATAAAAGATGTAAACAAGGTGTTTTATCAGGGAAATAAGGCGATTAACGCGCTTTCCGATATTAACCTGACTATAGAGCAAGGTAGTATTTTTGGTGTGATCGGTTCATCTGGCGCAGGTAAAAGTACATTAATACGTTGTGTTAACTTATTAGAACGCCCAACTACCGGTGAAGTCTTGCTGGATGGTGTTGATTTAACTAAGTTATCGGACCAAGAGTTAACGAATACTCGTCGTAAAATAGGGATGATCTTCCAACACTTTAATCTTTTATCATCACGTACAGTATTTAATAATGTCGCCTTACCTTTAGAGCTTGCTGGTGTTAGTAAAAGCGAAATTAAGACGAAAGTAGAAGATCTATTAGCGTTAGTTGGTTTAGCTGAAAAACGTGATGTTTACCCTGCAAACTTAAGTGGTGGTCAAAAACAACGTGTGGCTATTGCGCGTGCATTAGCGTCAGATCCTAAAGTATTGTTATGTGATGAAGCAACCAGTGCATTAGATCCTGCAACGACTATCTCAATTCTAGAATTACTACGTAAAATCAATAAAGAGTTAAACCTGACTATATTGTTAATTACCCACGAAATGGCGGTAGTAAAAGGTATTTGTCAGGAAGTGGCTATTATTGGTGGCGGTAAATTAGTTGAAAATGGTTTAGTGGGCGATATCTTTGCTCACCCTAAAACAGAACTAGCACGTGATTTTATCCGATCTACGTTAGATCTATCAATCCCAGCAGATTACCAAGAGCGCCTACACAGTACACGTGTTGAAAACAGCTATCCGTTAATTCGTTTAGAGTTCACTGGCGCGTCTGTTGATGCACCAGTTATTAGCCATGTAGCTCGTGAATTTAATATTGATATCAGTATTTTAAGTTCAAATATGGATTATGTAGGCGGCGTTAAATTTGGTTTAATGTTAGCTGAATTTATCGGCCCTGATGCATGTGCAGAAAAAGCCATCGAATATTTAAAACAACAAAAAATTGAACTAGAGGTGCTTGGCTATGTCATTTAATGCAGTGGTAACTTGGTGGGCTGAAAACACACGTTTAATTGAACTATTAGTGAGTTCATTGTGGGAAACACTGATCATGGTGTTTACCTCTGGTTTTATCGGTTTTGTCGTGGGGATTCCATTAGGTGTGTTATTACACCTAAGTAAGAAGAATGGTTTATTAGAAAGTACTAGTTTGAACAAAATATTGGGAGTAGTGGTTAATATTGGCCGTTCAATCCCATTTATTATTTTGCTGGTGGCCTTGATTCCAGTGACTCGTTTTATTGTCGGGTCCTCAATCGGTACTGCGGCTGCCATTGTGCCTTTAACCATTGGTGCGATTCCATTTATCGCTCGTCTGGTTGAAGGTGCGTTATTAGAAGTACCTGCAGGACTCGTTGAAGCGGCACAAGCAATGGGTGCTAAGCCATTACAAATTATTAAGAAAGTATTATTACCAGAGGCATTACCGGGCATTATCAATGCGGCAACGATTACGCTTGTGACCTTAGTTGGCTACTCAGCAATGGCTGGTACCGTTGGTGGTGGTGGTCTTGGTGATGTGGGTATTCGTTATGGTTATCAACGTTTTGATGCCACAGTGATGATGATTACCATCGTTATTCTGGTGATTTTAGTACAACTGATTCAGTCACTAGGTGATTACCTAGTTAAACGTGTAGATCACCGTTAATTGTTTCGTTTTTAATTTTTATTAAAGCAACATCTCAAAGGAAATTGTATGAATGTTAATATCAAAAAAGTAATCGCAGTATTAGGTTTAGCGTCTGTATTTGCACTAACTGGTTGTGGTGAAAAAGAAGCGCCTGCAGTAGATAACAGTAAAGTGAAAATTGGCGTAATTGCTGGTTCTGAAGCACAAGTTGCAGAGATTGCAGCGAAAGTAGCAAAAGAGAAATACAATCTAGACGTATCATTAGTGACTTTCTCTGATTACATTACACCGAATGCTGCACTAGATGAAGGTTCAATTGATGCTAACGCATTCCAGCACAAACCTTACTTAGATCAGCAAATTGCTGACCGTGGTTACAAATTTGCAGTCGCAGGGAATACATTAGTGTACCCAATTGCTGGTTACTCAAGCAAAATAAAATCACTAGATGAATTAAAAGATGGTGACCAAATTGCAGTACCAAGCGATCCAACTAACTTAGGTCGTTCTTTAATTTTATTAGAGAAGCAAGGCTTACTAACGCTTAAAGAAGGTGTTGGCCTTAAAGCAACTGTATTAGATATTGTTAGCAGTGAAAAGAATCTAAAAATTGTTGAATTAGAAGCAGCACAATTACCACGTTCTTTAGATGATGTTGCACTCGCTATCATTAACACAACGTACGCAAGCTCAATTGATTTATCACCTGAGCATGATGGTTTATTCGTTGAGGATAAAGAGTCTCCATACGTTAACTTAATTGTTGCACGTGAAGATAATGTGAATGCTGAAAATGTACAAAACTTTGTCAAAGCGTACCAATCTGAAGAAGTGTACCAAGCCGCTTTAGAAATCTTCAAAGGTGGTGCTGTTAAAGGTTGGTAATCCCAACTTTTAATACACAGATAAAATGACCAGAAAGGTATGAAGCTTTGCTTCATACCTTTTTTTATATCTAATTTAAATAGGTTAGGTCGCTATTAATAGGCTAAGAATTTAGAAAAAGTGGTAACTTGGTGCTACTCTGATTGTGAAATAATACAAAAAAAGCGGTAAGTAGTTATATCAAATTTGATAGTTATTTGTAATTTATTGGAGATAAACGATGAAAACAGCGCGTCCACCTTTACCCCCTTTTAATACCTCAAGTGCTTTATTAAAAGTAAGAGCTGCTGAAAATGCTTGGAACAGTAAAAAACCTGAAGCTATTTCACATGCTTATAGTGAAAATAGTGTGTGGCGCACCCGATCTCAAGTTATTCATGGTAGAGAAGAGATCATTACGTATTTAACCAAGAAATGGCAAAAAGAGTTAGATTATAGATTGATCAAAGAGTTATGGTCATTTAGTGGTAATCGTATTGCAGTTCGCTTTGCCTGTGAATATCGCACACAAGATAACCAGTGGTTTAGAGCACATGGCAATGAGAACTGGGAGTTTGATGGTTTTGGTTTAATGCAAAAACGCTTCGCCTGCATTAATGATTTACCCATTAAAGAGGATGCACGTTTATTAGTGTGGGATGGTGATAAACGCCCTAAAGATTTTCCTAGCCTCTCTGAACTAGGGTTATAGAAAGCCACTATTTTATTATTGAGAACATGTGACCTTTTATTTTTAATTCAAAGAATACCGATCCGAAACTGACAATGTTACGTAATATAATCGACGGTGCATTATTTTATGAAATTAATTTTGCCATCGTCAGGTCTCTATTAGGGATACTGTTGTTGGTAAAAATAATCACCTTGTCTTTGTAAATGATTGAGTCCATATATTGAGCGCAGACGTTATTTTTATTCTCAGGAGTTAGTTCTTCACTAAATTTAAGTGTTAGAGCTTATTTAATATAAAAGGGGGATGATTGGATGCTAACTACTTTCAACCATTCCCCATTTTTCTTAGTTGCATCGCTTAATCGTTTAACGCTTCAATTTGTTTTTCAGTTAACCCTTTAATAGCTGTCCAGTTTACCTGTGCCGTTTCAATATTCCCTGGCACATCTTTTAACCATTCTTTTTGTACATTTTTATTTAGGTTTAAATACAGCTTATTGTCTTCGATATACCAAGCTGTTGGTTCTACATCAAACTTTTGATTCACTGCAACGCCATAAGCACAAAAACCACCATATTGTGGTGCATATTTCGCTGGATCTGATTTAAAGAGATCACGGTTTTTAGCACTAGCAAAATGGTAAATTGCGCCATTATATGCTGCTGTATATTTATCTGAACCCTTTGTTGGCTCCCCTTTTGTGAAGTATGTAACTGTGTCATAACCTTTAATCGCGAGGTCATTTTGGTTGGCATTGACTTCAATGTTTGCCGCGAAGCTAAAGCTACTGGCTAATAATGCAGTACTTACGAGTGTTGATTTAATGATTGATGAAAGTGACATAGTTTGTTTCCCTTTTAACGAGTTGTTTATTGGTAGTTTGTTAATAGAAGTCAGGACTCACCCTTGGCTTGATGAGTAATATATGACTTTTTATTTTACAAAAGGGATGAGATAGTCTTTAAATTGAACCCAATCGTCCAAATCATTCAAGGGAGTAAGCATGGATCAGCTTTCTAGTATTTTGCAGCGTTTTTCAATGAATACAGAAGTGTTTTTTACTGGCAATCTATGCGGTATCAGCCACTTAGGTAAGCAAGACAGTCAAGGGCACTTACATTTACTGCGTAGTGGCGAATTGACTATCATAGATGAACAGGGAAAATCTTTGCTGTTTAATCAACCAACTGTGTTATTTGTTCCACTACCCCATGCTCATCGTATTGTCGGCAGTGTTGAGAACCCACCACAATTGGTTTGTGCTAAAGTCGTTTATGACCAAACGCAATCTAACCCCATTGCTAACTCTTTACCTCATTTATTGCATTTTAACTTTAATGATTGTCCCAATATCAATAAAACAGCCCAGTGGTTATTCGAAGAAGCCTTTCAAGATAAGTGTGGTCGGTTGCCGATGCTCAGTGCTTTAACTGATATTTTTATTATTCATATTTTACGCTTTGTATTAAGTAATAAGTTAATGGAACATGGTTTATTGGCTGGTCTTGCACATCCGCAATTAGCTAAGGTATTAGTGGCTATTCAAGCAAAACCTGAATACTCATGGGGGTTACAAGAGATGGCCGATATTGCATTAATGTCGAGATCTAAATTTGCTGATTTATTTAAAAGAGTCGTAGGTCAAAGCCCAGGAGACTACCTAGTCGATTGGCGTATTAGTGTTGCTAAAACATTATTAAAGGAGAATAAGTCGGTGGCGTTAGTAGCCAATAGCGTAGGTTATGAAAATGGCTCTGCCTTGGCGCGCATCTTTAGGAAAAAATTAGGGCTTTCACCTAAAGAATGGCTGTTGTCCATTCAATAAAAAAGTCTCTTTAAATATTTAATAAGCGCCTGTTTTCTAGCCTTTGTTGATGATTCGATTGACTACTTCATTAGAGCTAGTAAAGTCTGCAATAGGTGGTTTTATAGTGCTTTTTTAAACATTCTGCTTTGCATATTGACCTACTTTCAGTATAGTTTTAGCCTAATATCATGTATTATCTCGAGATAACAATCCTGTAATACTGACAGCTTTTTATAAAGCATAGTAAAGTTGATATGGACAATAAACTTAACATAACTCCCCTTAGCTCATTTTCTGGTTAGGCGGCTCATTTATAATGGAGAAAAAGTGAGATACTGTAAGCTTACAATTGCTTTGATGTTGTCATTTGCAACGAATCTATCTGCTTTAGAGCTGATCACAGCCTCTGAAGATTCTGCTATTGAAAATATAAATCAACAATACGATATTAATAGCTTATTAATATCTTCTAATAATAAACTTGGCCGCTATAACAAAAATGAATTTGAATATAGAGCGTTAAGTTTAGAGATTGAAAACAACAAAAATATCTACCAAAACAACATTGATGCCTTAGCTGATAAAGTTGTCGCTAAAGACAATGTTGCGCAGTACTTTAAAGATCTAGAAGCGCTAGTGTTAAAAATTGATGCTTTAGAGAAAGAGTATGAAGAAAAAGGTAAAGCCTTAAAAGCTGAGCATCAAACGATTATTGATGATGGTAAAAAGTTAAAAGATGCACGTATTAAAAGAAACAGTGAGTTAGCTGCCTTAAAACAAAGAGTCGTTGCACGTTTAACGGAAGAGTTAGCTAACCCTAAAAGTGTTAAAGATGTTTCTTTAAGTGGGACGCTAAGCTGTACTACTTATCAGTCTATTAACCAGTGTTTAACTGAAAACGAAAACTTCATTGTTAAAGATGCTAAAAAATCTGATAACTTCCTAAATGAGCGCAGTGTGTTGCTATCTTACAAAATTGTAGATGCGAGCATGAATTTAGACGGTGATTTATCTTACCGTGCAGCAATGACATTTAAACCAGCTTACAATAATAAAATCGAATCTATCTTAAACGAAAAATTTGGTCTTAAATCTGCCGTACTAACTTTAAAAAGTAATGTAGATGTGGATTGGTATATCGATGGAAATAAAGTCGGTAGTGGTAAAGAGATTACTCAGGAAGTTGCCCTAGGTCGCCATGGTATTTTGGCTTCATATAACTCAGTCGGTCAATCTAGTATCGAAGTGGTTGAAGGTAATGATGAGCTTTTCTACACTTTTTCGGATAAATCGATAAAAACTAAAGCCCAACACTCCTCTGCAACGCAAAAGCAAACGGTCAAAACAGATTACCCTAATGTCTCTACGACACCGCCAAGTAACTCATCTGAAAAGCCGGTGATCAAGTTACAACCCAAAAGTTCGATGAACGAAAAAGTGGATAAAGGTTACTTGTACTTTATGGGGCTTGAGCCTGAAGATAAAGCACAAGAAACGTTCTTATAAAAGAAACTCATTCAAATCTAGTTAATAAAAAGTAACGCCGATTTATCGCTGTTACTTTTTTTATATCTGAATATTGCTATAACGCCTAAAACAACGGCTTTATATTGACTGTTTACCCCGTAACACGTTATTGTTCAGCCTCCTTAGGATATAGTCTTAAAGCTATGCATTTCATCTTAGAATAAACTAAGAGTGAGCTGTTTGGGAACTTGGTCAAACACCAAGGCTGCCCCCGCAACGGTAGAACAGATTAAATTTGTTAAGCCCGGATACCAAACCTTTGGATGATACTTGTTTACAACAAGTACCGTGGTGTTGCGGAGGGCTTCACCGGCTGGTTTATCTTAATTAACGTCACTCAGACATCAAGATAACCATCTCCTCCACAACTTCGCCTGTTATTTACTCAGACGGAGATTTTCCTTTGTTAAACGTTACAAAATTAACACCGAGCATTAACTTAAAACGTTTTATTGCTCCTGCTTTGCTAGTCATTGGTTGCATATTACCTTTTTATGCTAGTGCCCACTTTCAAATGATTTATACCCCAGAATTACTACGTGCTAAGGGCGGAAATATCAGCCTTAAAATGCCTTTCACTCATCCTGCTGCTAGTGGCCATGTGATGAAGGTCGATAAGCCTCAAGCTTTTTATATGATTAAAAAAGGTAAAAAAACAGATTTAATTGATAAGGTGTCAGAGATTGAGTGGGAAAGTGCTGTTGATACTGGCCATGCTTATCAGGCTGATGTGAAGTTACGTGGATTAGGGGATTATGTTTTCATCTCTCAACCATCACCTTACTTTGAAGCTGAAGAAGGTTCTTATATTCAGCAAATCACTAAAACGATTGTGAATGTTGGCGGTTTACCAACGGACTGGAATGAAGACTTCGGTTTAGCTGCGGAAATCGTACCACTAACCAAGCCTTATGCCATTTACGAGGGTGGCATTTTTACTGGTGTGGTTAAATCTCGCGGTCAAGCTGTACCTTTTGCTGAGATTGAAGTGGAGTTTGTTAATTATGTGCCAGAAATGGACAATAATCGTTTTGCTAAAACGCCATTAATGACTACTCCGTCAGACGTTTTTATCACACAAACTATCTATGCTGATGCAAATGGGACCTTTAATTATGTGTTACCTAAAGCTGGACAGTGGGGATTTGCGGCGCTAGGTGTGGGTGAAGAAAAAACATATAACGGTAAAGAATTATCACAAGATGCCGTCATTTGGGTTGAAGCGACTAAATTACCATAGGCTAATAATCGATACTGACTGGTTCAGTTAGTATCTTCTCAAGTAAGTATATAAAGGTAAATTATGCATATAGTGGATGGTGCACTATCTTCACCGGTGTTGATCAGTGGGGCTGTTTTGAGTGCAATAGGCGTATTTATTGGTCTTAAAAAAATGGATTATGATCATCTACCATTAGTGGGTGTGTTAGCTTCTGTTTTTTTTATTGCCTCTTATATTCATCTACCACTGGGATTCTCTAGTGTGCATTTAATTATGAATGGTTTGTTGGGCATTATTCTAGGCTGGGTAGCCTTTCCTGCTTTATTAGTCGCGCTATTATTACAGGTGATCTTTTTCGGTTTTGGTGGATTATTAGTGCTAGGTGTAAACACGCTCAATATTGCGCTACCTGCAGTGCTTATTTATTATCTCTGTTATAAAGGTGTGCGTAATGATAGCCCTAAAATTGCTGCTATTTGGGGAGCCGTTGGTGGTGCAGGGGCGATATTCATTACTGCATTAATGGTGGCATTTGCTTTAGCGCTATCCGGAGAGTCTTTTGTTTTAGCGGCAAAAGCGGTATTACCTGCGCATATTCCGATCATGGTCATTGAGGGTTTTGTTTCTTATGCCGCTGTGTATCTTATTCATACCGTTAAACCTGAATTTATAAGTAAAGGTTCAAATTAATGAATTGGTTAATCTCTTTTGTTGCTATTGTCAGTTTATCTATTTCTACTCATGCTGTTGCTCATAATGTAATGGGTGGCGTCTACGCAGAAGGTTTTGAAATCGAAGGTGAAGCAGGCTTTTCTAATGGTGCAATGGCAAACCCCGGTACAGTTGTGAAAGTGACTGATGATGCTGGAAATACGCTAGGTGAAGTGTTAATTGGTGAAGAGGGCACTTTTGCTTTCACTGCTAAACAACATATTACCCATCATTTTGAAGTGAATATGGGGGCTGGTCATATTTTAAAAATGGACCTACCTGCAGATGAATTGCCGGAAAGTTCAAATGGCCAGTTAGTGACTAGTATTGTCAACGAGGAGCGTACAAACACTGGCAATGAAGCTTCTTCAAAAGGGGCAGAGAGCATAGACACTTTGATGCTAGAAAAAGCTATCGGTAAACAACTCAAACCCTTAAGGCGTGAAATTCAGGAGCTAAAAGAGAAGTCAGGCTTACGTGATATTATTGGTGGCATTGGTTATATTTTTGGATTACTTGGCTTAGTGGCTTTTTTACGAGAGCGTAAACAAAAGGCTAAATTTTAATGTCACAAAGTTTAGAGCATAGCTTAACTTCTTGGTCCGGACAGGCTCTTAAACATCAAAACTCGTGGATTGATGGTATTGATGCTCGCGTGCGGGTTGTTTGCTCTACGTTATTTGCATTAGTGGTGGTATCGAGTCATTCCTTTACACCCACTTTGTTAGGTTTATTTTGTGCTTTTCTGTTGGTGAAAGCTAGCAAGTTAAATATTAAACGTACTCTGCGCCGCGTAGTGGCGATGGATTTGTTTATGTTGACATTAATCTGTATTTTACCTTTTACCACACCCGGTGATGCAATGTTTACTGTGTTTAGTTTAACCGCCAGTTGGCAAGGTTTACTTCATGCTTTATTGATTACGGTGAAAGCGAATGCAGTATTATTAGTGTTATTTTCACTAGTGGCGACCATGAGTGCCTCAACCTTAGGGCATGCGCTTGCACATCTTAAAGTACCTGATAAATTGGTACATTTAATGTTATTCATGGTGCGTTATTTAGATGTGATCAGCCAAGAATATAAAAAAATGCGTAGAGCGATGCAGGCCCGCGCGTTTGTTTTACGTACCAATAGACATACTTGGAAGAGTATTGGTTACCTTTTTGGTATGTTATTAATTCGTTCAGTAGAACGTGCAGAGCGTATCTCAGATGCCATGAAGTGTCGTGGTTTTTGCGGGCGTTATTACCTTAACGATGAGATGAAAATCCGTTCGATTGATTGGATTTTTGCTATCGTGTTTATCTCTTTTTTAATACTGCTAATAGGGCTTAATATTGATGGCTTATTCAAATAAACCTCTCATTAAGATAGAAGATCTTAATTATGCTTACCCAAGGCGTGGCAGTGTATTAAACGCAGTTAATTTTGCCTTATACGAAGGCGAAAAAGTAGTGATTAATGGTGATAATGGGGCAGGTAAAACCACTTTATTACATCTTATTGTTGGTTTGAAAAAAGCGAAAAAAGGCAAAATATCGGGATTTGGCGAAGTGTGTGAAACTGAAAAAGAGTTTAATCGATTACGTGTTAAAGCGGGGTTATTATTTCAAGATCCCGATGATCAGTTATTTTGTCCTACCGTGTTAGAAGATGTGATGTTTGGGCCATTAAACTTAGGTTTTACCAAACAGCAAGCCATTGAAAAATCGATAAGAACATTAACAAGTCTTGGTATGCAAGGTTTTGAATCTCGTATCACTCATCAGCTATCGGGGGGGGAAAAGCGTATGATCACCTTAGCCAGTGTGTTGGTGATGGAGCCACAAGTTTTGATTTTAGATGAACCAACCAATGCACTGGATGAAAAAGCCAAAGCACGCTTGTTATCAGTATTGAAAGCATTACCACAGGCGATGATTATTATCTCTCATGACAAATCATTTTCAGAGCAATTAGCAACACGACAATTAACCTTAAAAGAAGGTTCATTAGTTGATACTGAAGCAACAAACCAAACAATAGCAGTCGCTTAGGGGAGCATGATGGATAACGTAACTGAAGATATCATTTTTCCCTTTAGTGCAGTGCAAGGGCAAAAACAATTTAAATTAGCCTTATTATTAGCCACAGTGAATCCACTCATTGGTGGTGTATTAATTTCTGGTCCAAGAGGCTGTGCTAAATCAACCTTAGCCCGAGCTGTTGCCGATCTTTTACCTGTTACTGAAGATGCTGCCTCAGAGTTTGTTACCTTGCCATTAGGTGCCAGTGAGGAGATGTTGATTGGTACTCTGGATTTAGACCATGTGTTAAAAGGCAAACAAGTTAAGTTTTCACCGGGTTTATTACATAAAGCACATACAGGTGTGCTTTATGTGGATGAGGTTAACTTATTACCTGATCACCTTGTGGATCAAATCTTAGATGTAGCAAGTAGTGGTGTGAATATCGTTGAAAGAGATGGAGTGAGTCATCGCCATGATGCTCGCTTTACATTAATCGGCACAATGAACCCCGACGAAGGTGAATTAAGACCGCAATTAAAAGATCGTTTTGGCTTAATGGTTGAGTTAGATAACCAATACAGCATAGAAGAACGCATTAACATTATAAAAACTCGGCAAGCCTTTGAGCTTGATAAAGTGGCTTTTTGTGATGAATACCAAGCGCCACAAATCTCATTACAACAACAGATCAGCGATGCGCAGGAGTTACTGCCTAAAGTGACCTGTGATGATACCTGTTTAATTGAAATTGCCACACGCTGTCAGCAAGCTAACGTAGATGGCTTACGTGCAGATATTATGATGCATCGAGCGAGTTTAACCCATGCTGCTTGGTGTGGAAGAGCTGCGGTAACGCTTCAGGATATAGAGCAAGTCACACCCTTAGTGTTAGCACATCGCTCACAACCATCTGGCACACCGCCTAATACATCACCTGATCAGCAGAATAATAAGCCTGATAATGGCAATAGAGGCGGCGGTTTCACACGTCCAAAACCGCCTCAATCTAATGACTCTGAATCACAGGCTTCTGAACATCACCCAGAACAACCGCCTGAGCAACAAAAGCAATCGAATAGCGAACAAGGTGAATCCTCTGAGTCTACTGGCGAGTGGGGGGCAATGCCAACTCAATCCGGTGAGCAACAAAAAACCGCAGCACAATCGATTCAATTGCCTGAGTTACAACATACGTCATTAACAAAAGTGATTGATGGCAAGGCATTGCAGGGTGAATTACAGCAAAATGCGCAGGGTAAAACTGCAAAGGGCTTAAGAAAGTCATCGCAGGATAGTCATAAACCGGATTGGTTTAATACCTTATCAAAAAGCTTAGGGCAATGGCCGCCAGCACAGTTTAGCTTTAAAAAAGCCAAAACAGGCCAAGCAAAGCACCACCTTATTTTATTGGATACCTCGGCTTCAACATTAGGCGATAGTTTATCGTCATTAGCAAAATCAGTGGTGATGAATATTGTTGATAGTGCTTACCTACAACGCGAAAAAATTAGTCTGTTAGGCTTTGGTAATAATCAAGTTGAAACCTTAATCAAAGCCGGTAAAGCACCTAAAGAAGTACAATCATTATTGGATGATATTAATGCAGTCGGTGGTACGCCTTTGCGTCAGGTATTAGAAAAAGCAAAACAAAGTATTAAACAACTTAAAATACAAACACCAGACCTTGCATTGTTTTGTTATTTAATTACCGATGGTCGCAGTCGTGCAGATATAGGTGACTTAAAATTACAAATACCGACCCTATTAGTGGATATTGAAAAAGCGACCATAAAGCGTGGTCGAGGTGTTGCATTAGCTGCACAATTAGATGCTCAATACTTTGCGCTTTCATCTTAAACACAGCGTTGATAAAGGAATCAAATGACCAACAAAGCAAGTTGTCCTGCACTATTTTTAGCGGCACCCGCATCGGGACAAGGCAAAACAACCATTACATCAGCCATTGCGCGTTACTTTACTGCGCAAGGTAAAGTCGTACGTGTATTTAAAACTGGCCCTGATTATCTTGATCCACAAATTTTAGCACAAGCTTCGCGAGCACACGTTGAACAGCTAGATATGTGGATGGCTGGTGAAGCTTATTGCCAGCAAAAACTGTTTGAAGCTGCACAACAAGCGGACCTGATTTTAGTGGAAGGCGCGATGGGATTATTTGATGGTGAACCTTCAAGCGCAGACTTAGCGGCACGTTTTAATATTCCCGTTGCCATTGTGATGGATGTAAAAGGCATGGCACAAACAGCCGCTGCTGTGGCTATTGGTTTAGCTAACTTTCGTGATGATTATCATTGCTATGGTTTGATCGCAAATAACTGCAGCAGCGAACGTCATGCACAATTAATTAGAGATGCCTTAGGTGAACAATTACCCTTATTAGCTTGCTTGAAAAAAGATCCAGAAGTGGCATTACCAGAGCGTCATTTAGGATTAGTGCAAGCTAGCGAAGTATTTGATGAATTAGAAGCTAAGTTTACCCTTGGTTGTGAATGGTTAGTGGATGGCGTAAAGCGCGCAGCTGCCAATAGCCCATTCTTAGATTTACCTGCACCCGTTGATTTTTACTCTGCTGAGCAATCGCCAGTTGAGTCATTATTAACGGGGAAAACTATTGCCATTGCACAGGATCTTGCCTTTAGTTTTATTTATCAAGCGAACACCCGTTTATTAGAAGAGATGGGCGCGAAATTAGCTTACTTCTCTCCTTTAAAAGGCGATCAATTACCTGAAGTTGATGCACTTTGGTTGCCGGGTGGTTACCCTGAGTTGTATGCAGAAAAATTGGCTGCGAATAGCGATTTACAAGCTCAAATTAGTGAGTTTAATCAAGCGGGAAAACCTATCTTAGCTGAATGTGGTGGGTTTTTATATTGCCTTAATGAGCTGGTCGATTTAGATGAAAAACACCATAAAATGCTTGGCTTATTGGATGGTTACGGCAGCATGTCCGGTAAACGCGGTTGTCAGGGAATGCAAAAAGCAATCTTACCTGAAGGTGAAATTCATGGGCATGCACACCATAGGTCACGTGCCATTATGCAGATACAACCTATCGGTTATGGGCAACGTCAACGTCACCCTGCACCCGGAGAAGCGATTTATCGTACAGAGAATTTAACGGCGAGTTACTTACATCTATTTTTCCCATCGAATCCCGCTTTAATTGCGGATCTTTTTATGGGTAAGTTACAAGCGGTTGATCAAGAGAAATTAATGGCATGGGAAAACTATAATAACCCATCAGTAACGGGTGCAGTGAGTAAAGAGACTCAACAGCAAGCAGCCATGCAAGCACAACAATAGGGTAAGCTGAAATATGTGGCCGGAAACAAGCGAAACAGAGCAACCATTACGTAATGGTTTAACCACAGGAAGTTGTGCAACAGCTTGCTGTGTTGCTGCTGTGCGCGCGTTACTAGCCAACAAACAACCTGCCAGCGTTGAAATCACCTTGCCAAGAGGTGAAGTGGTTAACCTTGATATTATTGATTATCAAGCGCTTGAACAAGGCATACGGACTAGTACTATTAAAGATGCTGGTGATGATCCCGATGCCACACATGGCGCGACGTTATTTGTTGAATTACGCTTACAGCCAACAACGGGTATTACCTTTAAAGCGGCTGAAGGTGTCGGAACAGTAACCCGTGATGGGTTAGTGTTAGCGATTGGTGAGCCTGCGATTAACCCAGTGCCTCGAAAAATGATGACAGAGCACCTTGAACATTATGCTCAGGCATATCAGTATCAAGGTGGTTTTGAAGTGTCAGTGGGCATTGTCAACGGTGAGCAAATTGCCACTAATACCATGAATAGCCGATTGGGTATTATTGGTGGCTTATCAATTTTAGGTACTACAGGTATTGTTCGACCTTATTCTTGCGCCGCTTATATTGCGTCTATTCATCAAGGCATTGATGTAGCGAGAGTGAATGGTTTCACCCATTTAGCGGCTTCAACGGGTATTGCCAGTGAACATGCCATTAAAGCATTTTATCAAATGGACGAGATCAGCCTGATTGAAATGGGCGACTTTGTTGGGGCCATGATGAAATATTTGCGCCGTGAAAAAATCGACCCTAAATCAGGTAACCGTATTCAAAAACTCAGTATTAGTGCAGGATTTGGTAAGTTAACCAAGTTAGCTAATGGACATTTAGATCTTAACAGTCGCCAATCCAGTATCGACTTTGAGCAGTTAGCAACCATTGCAAAAAATCTAGGTGCTAGTACCGAGTTACAACAACAAATTATAAGCGCAAACACCACTATCCAAGTGCTTAATATGACCAAACAAGCAGGTTTAGATATCGCCACTGTAGTGTGTATTGAAGCCTTAAAGTTTGCTAAAACCATTGTTCATGAATCCATTGAGGTAGAAGTATGGGCAGTGAATCGAAAAGGGTTGTTTGTGGCTAATAGTCATCAAGATAAGTTCGATGCCGATGGTAAGATAATCAATCAAACCGAGGCTAACTAATGAGAGTTTTAGTAGTTGGTGGTACAGCTGACGGGCGTAAATTAGCAACTGAATTACATAGGTTAGGCTTTGATGTTATCTACAGCATTGCAGGAATTGTGCGTAAAGCTACGGTACCTTGTTTGTCTATTAGCGGTGGTTTTACTCAGTTTGGCGGCTTAGCAAGATACCTTACAGACAATAAAATAACGCATGTTATTGATGCCACTCACCCCTTTGCTCAAACTATGAGTAATACCATTGCTACAGTCACTAAAGCTTTATCTGTTACCGCTATCCGCTTTCATCGTAAAGCATGGCTGAAAACAGCGCAGGACAATTGGATTGAGGTTGATGATTGGCCTAGTTTAATTGAACAAGTTGCTCAACATGATTCGTTATTCATCACTGCAGGGCAAGTATCACAACAAGTGATTAATGCTTTATCTACACAATCAAAGCAAGTGTTATTACGCACTGCGATGCCGGCTAAAATCATTTTACCTGCTAATGTCACCTGGTTAAAAGCGATTGGTCCTTTTCATCTTGAAGATGAAAAACAGTTATTAGCCACTTATCATATTGATGCGGTGATCAGTAAAAACAGTGGTGGTGATGCCACTTATGCAAAGATTGAAGCCGCTGCATCAGCCAATATTCCCGTTTATCAATTTAAACGTCCAGATCTGCAAGCCTTAACTTATCAGTTTGATGATGCTGCAAATTGCATTGCGTTATTACAATCATCACTGACTTTATCTGAATCAGCAGACACACCTAATACCAGAGTAATTGAGCAAAAAATGAAATTTGATTATATCCACGATCCCAGTTTGATCGAAAATGAAAGCTTTCGTCAAATCAGAACCTTAACTGACCTAGAGCACTTGTCTATAGAAGCCCAACAAGTGGTAATGCGTGTTGTGCATAGTGTTGGTATTCCAGCAGTCGCAACACAGGTTAAGTTCAGTGAGAATGCTTGCGAGTCTGGTATTGTGGCTTTAAAAAAAGGCGCACCAATCCTGTGTGACGTGGAGATGGTAAAACAGGGTATCACCAAGCGAATGATTAAAACTGATCCTTACTGCTTTTTGAATGCACAAGGTGTGCCTGAGCGCGCAAAGGAAACTGGTGAAACGCGAACTATGGCAGCATTAACTGCATGGTTACCTTATTTAGAAGGCAGTGTAGTGGTCATTGGTAATGCACCTACTGCACTGTTTCGTTTATTAGAAATGATTGACCAAGGTGCGCCGAAACCGGCTTTGATTATCGGTATGCCAGTTGGATTTGTTGGCGCCGCAGAATCGAAACAAGCGCTATGGGATCTTCACCAAACACTAGGCATAGAATGCATTACATTATTGGGCCGCGAAGGTGGTAGCGCAGTATCAAGTGCAAGTTGTAATGCCTTATTACGTTGTATTAAAGGGGAATTATATTAATGATTAATTTTTTCAGTAAGTTAGCAAGTAAATTAGGGTTAACTTCAGGCTCAAGTAAGCACGCTAGAACACTTGCAACTGGCGCTCGCGAGATCTCCGTAATTGGTTTAGGTGTTGCAGAAAATGCGATGCTTAGTGAACAAGCATTATTTGCACTGCAGTCAGCAGATTTAGTGATTGGCTCTGAGCGTCAATTATTAACATTAGAGAAATACTTAGCCGTTGCACCGACTATCGCAACACTAGAAGAGGGCGAGCAACAAGATCTTGAGCCAAAGGCCGATAACCTTCCGCCAAGAACTGAGATTTTACCTAAATTAAAAGAGCTACAAGCATTAATTGAAACAGAACAAAATGTAGTGGTATTAGGCTCGGGTGATCCACTTTATTACGGTATAGGTACTTGGATCAGCAAGCATTTCAAAGATGCATCAGTGCGCTTTTTCCCTGCTATTTCAAGCATTACTCAAGCTTGTCACAGCTTATCTATTTCACAACAAGATGTGAATGTAGTGAGTTTACATGGTCGTCCTTTAGCGAGATTAAAAGTGGCACTAAAAGCGCAACAAACCTTGTTATTACTAACCGATAACCAGAGTCTGCCTGAACACCTTGCCGAAGTGTGTCGTGAAGCAGGGTTTCCTGAAGCGGAAATTATTGTTTGTGAACGTTTAGGTTATAGCGACCAAAAAATATCTAAATTTACAGTGGCGAGTTTATTAGATGACACAGCAGAAAATGAACAGAGTTTTGACCCGTTACATGTTTCTTTTGTTTTATGTGGTCCGAATAAAGGCTATTTACCGGAGTTTCCTGGGATTAAGGATCACGATTTTGAAACTGGTGAATTAGGTAGCAAGGGCATGATAAGCAAGCGAGAAGTGCGTTTAGCTATTTTATCGCTATTACAACCAAGTAAAGATGATTTAATTTGGGATATTGGTGCTGGCTGTGGTGGTGTATCTGTGGAATTAGCATATTGGCAGCCACAGGCAAAAATACATAGCGTCGAACATCACCAAGAACGTTTTGATTGCTTGTTATTAAACCAACAAAAATTTGGTGTAGTACGTAACTTAAAACCACACTTAGCACGTGCACCTCAAGGCTTAGCGAATTTACCTGCTGCAAATAAAATCTTTATTGGCGGTAGTGATGGTGAATTGCCTCAGTTATTAACTCAGTTATGGGCAAAGTTACCTGATAATGGTCAAATTGTTGTTTCTGCTGTAATGGAAAAAACCAAGTCACAATTATTAGATTTTTATTCTCAGCGTGAAACATTAAAAGACGCTGAATTAGAAACATTACAGATTGCCGTTAATAAAAGCAGAACTTTGGGTGGACAATTAGCTTATCGTCCAGCGCTAGCGGTAAGTTTATTTAGTTTCACTAAAAAGGCGAAGAAGGTAATGTCATGCGCGAATTAACCTCAACACCAAAAACTGCATTATTTATTGGTGTGGGTGTCGGTCCTGGTGACCCTGAGCTATTAACATTAAAAGCATTTCGTGCGATTCAAGCTGCCGATGTGATCTGTTATTTAGAGAATGAAGCAGGGGAATCACAGGCGTTAACCATTGCCAGCGAAGCATTAAAAGATCCGATTAAAACACAACAGCACCTAGGGGTACGTTTTGCTATGTCGCGTCAGCGTGTTGCTGCTAATGCTGCTTATGATAAAGCGATTATGCAAATTCAAGCTGAGCTTAAGCAAGGTAAAACCGTGGTGTTTTTATGTGAAGGTGACCCGTTATTCTTTGGATCATTTACCTATCTATTAGAGCGATTAGAAAGTCAGTATCAATCACAAGTCATTCCTGGTGTACCTGCTTTTGTTGCGGCAACGGCTGAATTACAACTGCCATTAACGGTATTAAAGCAATCTTTTGCTGTGATCACAGGACGTCATAGTGATACCAAAATTAAAGCGGCATTATTAGAGCATGATGCGGTTGTGATCATGAAGGCGGGGATTGAACGCCCACGTTTAATTAGCCTATTAAAAGAAACCAAACGATTTGATGATGCCAATTATTTGGAATATATCAGTCGTGACCAACAAAAAATAATTCGAGATTTAAATCAGTTAGACAATGTTGCTGGGCCTTACTTCTCACTATTTGTGATCACCCGTGAGGAATTCACGGCGTGATCCGTATTATCTGTTTAACAGAAGTGGGGTTACAGCTAGCAAGGCGTTTACAACACCTTTTAGATAGTGCTTCAACACCTATAAATAGTGACGTTTGCTATAAACCAACGCCCTTTAAAGAGCATATACAAAGCTACTTTACACAAGGTGATATACTTATTTTTATCTGCGCAACGGGTATTGTGATGCGAACTTTAGCGCCAGTGATAAAGGATAAATATAACGACCCTGCGGTGCTGGTTTTAGATGAGCAAGGGCAATTTGTGATCCCGCTACTATCCGGTCACGAAGGTGGAGCGAATGAATTAGCGAGACAAGTTAGCGAATTACTTGAAAACCAACTGGTGTTAACTACAGCGAATAGTTATTTAAAGCCTAAATATGTAGTAGGGATGGGCTGTGAGCGCCACTGTCCTGAGCAGGTTTTACAAGGTTTGTTAGCCGAATGCTTAGTGAAAGTGGGACTGACCATTGATGATATTAGTGCCATTACCAGTATCGACATTAAGAGCGATGAAGTGGGGTTAATTGGCTTAGCTGAAACATTACAAAAACCTTACTTAACCTTTGATGCAAAGACCTTAAGCACGATGGAAGGGCGCCTTTCCACTAAGTCTGATTATATTTTAAAAACCGTTGGAGTATATGGCGTAGCAGAGTCTGCGGCACTGTATCAAGCCCAACAGTTAACTAATAACGGTAGTGAGTTACTACTGAATAAACATAAAAACAAACAAGCTACCTGTGCAATCGCCAGAAGTTATAGCCTGTAGAACATTAAAAACTAGGAAATAAAATGAGTTTAAAAAAACAACTTTTTGTTGTCGGTATGGGACCGGGAAATGCAGATTTAGTCGCACCAAAAGCATTAAAAGCGGTTGAGCAAAGTACTGATTTAGTCGCTTATGGACTGTATTTAGACTTATTAGGAGAGCCTTGTAATAACAAGGTACACCATGATTTACCGTTAGGGGAAGAGATTGGTCGTGCGCGTCTAGCATTAGATCTAGCGGCAAGCGGCAAAACCACATCACTTATATCAAGTGGTGATATTGGCATCTATGCCATGGCGACTTTAGTCTTTGAATTGTTAGATAGACAACTTCAAGGCTTAGAAGATCACCCTGAATGGTTAGATGTTGAGATTGACGTTGTACCGGGTATATCTGCGATGCAAGCTGGTGCAAGTCGCATTGGTGCCATGTTAGGGCATGATTTCTGTACTGTGAGTTTGTCGGATCTTTTAACACCATGGGAAACCATCGATAAGCGTATCCATAGTGCTGGTGAAGGGGATTTTGTTATCTCTTTCTATAACCCGGTATCGAAAAAGCGTGATTGGCAGCTTAACCACGCACGTGACGTGTTATTAAAATATCGTCCAGCATCTACACCTGTGTTACTAGGCCGTCAATTAACCCGTGAAGATGAAACGATTCGTATTATCCGTTTAGATGAATTGGATGCGAAAGATGTTGATATGTTTACTTTAGTCAGTGTGGGTAATAGTGAGTCTCGCCATATCATTAATGGTGATAAGTCATGGGTTTATACGCCACGTGGTTATAAAAAGAAATTATAGCGTCGCACTTCAAGCGTTTTCTGCGTTAAAAGTGATATTTAAAGCTAAAAGTATTAATTAAGAAGGATTCAACATGAAAGTTTATTTTATCGGTGCAGGGCCGGGTGATCCTGAGTTGATGACCATTAAAGGCGCACGTTTATTAAAGCAGTGCCCTATTGTTTTGTATGCAGGTTCATTAATTCCGCGTCAAACATTACAAGATGTTGAAGACAGCGCAGAGTTGATTGTTGATACCGCTAAGATCAACCTAGATGAGATGGAAGCTTACTTTGTAGAAGCTGCAAAAGAGGGCAAAGATGTTGCCCGTTTACAGTGTGGTGATCCTGCATTATATGGCGCTATCGCAGAGCAAATTCGTCGTTTAGAAAAACACGGTATCGACTATGAAGTGGTACCCGGTGTTAGTGCAACGGCTGCTTCTGCTGCCTATTTAGGCAAAGAGCTCACACTTTCTGGTGTATCGCAAACGGTGATCATGACGCGTTATGAAGGTAAAACACCTTTTCCAGAACGTGAGCGTTTACCACAGCTTGCTCAAAGTGGAGCAACACTAGCTATCCATTTAGGTATTACCAAAATTCGTAAAATAGTGGCGGAATTGATCCCACATTATGGTGAGGATTGCCCTGTTGCTGTTTGTTACCGAAGCTCATGGCCTGACCAAGATAAAGTGACAGGCACTTTAGCGGATATCGCAGACAAAGTAGAAGCAAAAGGCTTTAAATTAACAGCGCTTATTTTAGTAGGTCATGTATTGGATACCACCAACTTCCAAGATTCATACCTGTATAAAAAAGAGCAACCGAATATATTTCGTCGTCGTAAGAACACACTTTCCATTGAAGAGTTAGAGGTAAACAATGTCAGCAAGTAACGTTTCATTAAACAAAATTCCAACCACAGTCGTGACCGGTTTCTTAGGCAGCGGTAAAACAACTTTACTGGCTAACTTACTTAAAAAAGCTAAAGGCAAACGTATTGCCGTGATCATGAATGAGTTTGGTGAGTTAGATATCGACTCAGAACTACTACGCAGCTGCCCACTGGAATGTGAAGATGAAGCGGCAGAATTAGTCGGTGGCGAAGATGGTATTTACGAGCTCGCTAATGGTTGTATCTGTTGTACCGTTGAGGAAGAGTTTTTACCTGTGATGGAAAAACTGGTTGAGCGTCGTGACCAAATTGACCATATCCTGATTGAAACATCAGGCTTAGCGTTACCAAAACCATTAGTACAAGCCTTTAACTGGCCGGGTATTAAAGAGCATTGCACCGTTGATGCCGTTATTACTGTGGTTGACGGACCAGCTATTGCTGCAGGTCGTTTTGCTGCCGATGAAGATAAAGTATTAAAACAACGTGCTATGGACGAAAGTTTAGATCATGATCCAAGCTTACAAGAGCTATTAGATGATCAGCTTAACTCTGCTGATTTAGTGGTAGTAAGTAAAAGCGATCTATTAAATATAGAAGAGCAAGCGCGTGTTAAAGGCGTAGTACAAAAACGTCTACCAAGCTCTGTAAAAACCGCTTATATCAATAACGGTGATGTGCCACTAGAAGTCTTAATTGGTATCAATGCAGGTTCTGAGAAAAACATTGATAAAGTGCATAACCACCACGATCATCATCATGCTCACGGTGCCCATCACGACCACGCACACGATCACTTTGATTCAATGGTGATCAGCTTAGGTACAGTGGATGCTGACAAGCTTAAAGCTAACGTAGAAAAGCTGTTAAATGAATTTAATCTATTTCGTATTAAAGGTTTTGCAGCCGTTGAAAACAAACCAATGCGTCAAGTATTACAAGCAGTTGGTAAACGTTTAGATGTGCATTTTGACCGTTTATGGGAAGCGACTGAAACGCCAAAAACAGAATTAGTCTTAATCGGTAAAGGCTTAGATCAAGCAACCGTGACTGCTATTCTAAAAAGCGCTGAGGTTTAATCGTTAATGCACCTATTAGCAGCACAACCGGGCGGGTTTGTTGAGCAAGAGGGGATTGTGGATTTAGCACAATCTCCGGCACCGTTAGTGATGTTCAGCGCAGCCGATAGTCAATTAACGGCGCTTTCTGCAGGACATCAAACAGCTACTGAAGCTCACGCTTTAGTAGAAACGCGTTTAGTGAATTGGACTAACTTATTAAAGCCAGCGGCCTTCGACCTTTATGAAGATAAAGTACTAGAGCAAGCGCAGGTTGTGGTCGTGTCGTTGTTAGGTGGCAAAGCGTATTGGCAATATGGTGTGGATGGGCTGATTCGTTGGTCAAAACAAGCGCCTAATCGTCATCTTATTTTAGTACCCGGTGATGACAATATCGACCCAGAGTTGATTGAGTTATCTACTGTGTCAGCGCAAGTTCAGCATCAAGTTTGGCGTTACTGTCGAGCAGGCGGTATTGATAATAGTGCGCAGTTATTTACCTTTTTAAACCAGCAATTTTTTGAGCTTTCAGTGCAGTCGAAAGAAGCTGAGTTCCTGCCAGTCGCGCAGTTTTATAATCAAGATAAAATACAATGGCAAGCTGGACAGCAAGTGGTTGCGCTACTTTTTTATCGTAGCCATTTACAATCCGCTAACTGTCAGATGTTTGATCAACTTATTCAATTAATGTCTGATAATGGCTTGAATCCACTACCGATAGTGATCAGCTCATTAAAAGATCCTGAAGCAATGACCGTGGTAAATGCTTTACTCGTCGAACATCATTGTCGCCTCATTTTAAACACCACAGGTTTTGCATCAAACACCGTCAGTACACCTGGGTTAAGCTCACAACCTAATAGTTTTACACGTTTATTTGACGTAGATATTCCGATTCTACAGCTAGTACTCTCCAGTAGTACCTTAGAAGATTGGCAAGATTATAAGCAAGGTTTACGCAGCCGTGATATCGCTATGCAAGTGGTGTTACCGGAAATGGATGGCAAAGTCTTAACGCGTGCCATTAGCTTCAAAAGTGAAGCGTTTTACGATGAAAAAACACAGATCTCTTTAGTACAATATCAATTACATCAAGAGCGCGCACTATTTGTGATTGAGCTGGCTAAAAAATATATTCAGTTATCTCAAAGGGCTAATCAAGATAAACGCATTGCGTTGATCTTAGCAAACTATCCCACAAAAGATGGGCGAATAGGCAATGGTGTTGGTTTAGACACGCCCAATTCAACCGTCAATATACTGAATAAATTGAAAGCTGCAGGTTATCCAGTGGGGAATGTGCCAGAAAACGGTAATCAATTGATTGAGCAATTATTACAGTCTGTCACCAATAACCCAAACACTTTACATCATTTAGCCTGTTGGCAAAGCTTATCTTTAAAAGATTATACACAATACTTTGCGGCATTACCTTTAGTCAGCCAACAAGCGATTACGGCACGTTGGGGGCAACCTGAAGACGATTTAAAATGCCGTAATGGACGCTTAATGATCGCAGGGATCCGTTTAGGCGAAACCTTTATAGGTATTCAACCTGCTCGTGGCTTTAATATCGACTTGTTAGCTAATTACCATGACCCTGATTTAGTGCCACCACATAACTACTTAGCCTTCTATTTTTGGTTACGCTTTACTTACCAAGTGAATGCCGTTATTCATGTGGGAAAGCACGGTAATTTAGAATGGCTACCTGGCAAAGGCTTAGCGTTGTCTAACGAGTGTTGGCCAGATGCAGTATTAGGTCCTATGCCTCACTTTTATCCATTCATCGTTAATGATCCAGGAGAAGGGGCGCAGGCAAAGCGTCGCACACAAGCGGTTATTGTTGACCATTTAATGCCGCCCATGGCGCGTGCAGAAACTTACGGGGATATGGCTGAACTAGAAGGGCTGGTGGATGAGTACTATCAAGCACAAGGTTTAGATACACGCCGTGAAGTTTGGTTACGAGAGCAGATTTTAGAGAAAGTACAAAGCACTAATATCTTAGATGAATTAAATGAAGCAGCACGTGGTGATGATAACCAAGTGTTAGAAGAATTAGATACTTACTTATGTGATATTAAAGAGTCACAAATTCGCCATGGCTTGCATATTTTAGGGGAGTTACCAGAGAACCATAAAATCGCAAATACCTTAATAGCCTTATTACGTTTACCACGTGGGGAAGGGGATATTAATCAAGGCATTTTACACTGTTTAGTCAGTGATTTTTCATTGTTGCTTGATGGAGAATTGTTTGATCCATTAAGCGCAGGCCGTGAAAATTGGACTGGGCTTAAACCTAATTTATTGGCGACTGTCTGTGATTCATTATGGCGCAGTACCGCAGATACCCGAGAGCGTTTAGAGCTGTTGGCTTTACAGTGGGTAGAGCATTACTTATTAGCTAATAACGACCTTGCTGAATTGATTGAGTTCCCCGCAACGCATGCTTTATTGGTTTACGCCAAAGAGACGATTCATCAAGCATTAAAGCAAAGCGTGGATAACGAATTAAACGCCATTATCGAAGGGCTTGATGGTAAGTTTATCGAAGCTGGTCCCAGTGGCGCGCCAACCCGTGGACGATTAGATACCTTGCCTACTGGGCGTAATTTCTATTCCGTTGATAACCGTGCCATTCCATCTAAAGCCGCGTGGGTGTTAGGTCAACAATCATCACAAGCGTTAATACATCGACATTTACAAGAACATGGTGATTACCCGAAACAACTGGGGTTATCAGTATGGGGAACAGCAACCATGCGAACTGGCGGTGATGATATCGCGCAGGCCTTTGCTTTAATGGGCGTAAAACCTATTTGGGCAGAAGGCAGTCACCGCGTAGTTGATTTTGAAATTATTCCCTTCCAACTACTGAATCGACCTCGCGTTGATGTAACGTTGCGTGTATCTGGTTTTTTCCGTGATGCTTTTGCCAATGTAATGGCGTTATTTGATGCGGCAGTGGTGGCCATTAGTGAACTTAAAGAGCCGGGTAATAACAATTTAATTCAGCATAATATTCAACAACGTGAAGCGCAATTAATTGCCGATGGTATGAATGTTACGCAAGCGAAACGTCAAGCAAGTTATCGCGTGTTTGGATCAAAACCCGGTGCCTATGGCGCAGGTTTACAAGGTTTGATTGATGAACGTTGTTGGGAAGAGAAAAGTGATTTAGCGGAGGCCTATTTAAACTGGGGCGGTTATGCCTACGGAAATAGTGACAAAGACGGCGTGCAGGCTAAGGAAGCGTTTTTAGATAGATTAAGCAATATCGATGTCGTGGTACAGAACCAAGATAACCGTGAACATGACCTGTTGGATTCAGACGATTATTACCAATTCCAAGGCGGTATGAGCAATGCGGCACAAGTCTATTCAGGCAAAGCGCCCACCATTTATCATAGTGACCATAGCAATCCAAGTAAACCAGTGATCAGAACGCTCAAAGAAGAACTAAACCGAGTGTTACGTTCACGCGTATTGAATCCGAAATGGATCGAAGCAATGCGTGAACATGGTTATAAGGGCGCTTTTGAAATGGGGGCGACAGTGGATTATCTGTTTGCTTATGATGCAACCACGGATTTGATAGCCGATTATCAATATCAGCAAGTGACCGATACCCTATTGATGGATCCAACTAACCAACAATTTTTAAAAGATAATAACCCGCAAATAATGGAAGAGATGGCAGAGCGTTTAATGGAAGCAGCACAACGTGGTTTATGGCAAGCAACTGATGAATATCAAGAAAAATTACAGGACTTGTTGTTACAGTGTGATGAGATGCAAGAGAGTCGATCATGAAGAGCCAGCATAGCTATCTAGAAACTGAAAAGCAGGCGATTTATAAGGTGATTAAAGAGCGTCGAGATATGCGTCACTTTAGCCCACAACCTTTAGAAGAAGGGTTATTGTTAAAATTATTAACCGTTGCGAATCAAGCGCCAAGTGTTGGTTTGATGCAACCATGGCGGTTTATTCGAGTGACTAATCAACAGTTAAGAAGTGATATTCAACAACTAGTTGCTTCCGAGCGAACAGCAACTGCAGATTTATTGGATGAGCGTAAAAGCGAGTTCTTAAAATTAAAAGTGGAAGGCATTGCTGAATGTGCAGAGTTAATTGTTGTTGCATTACCCGATGGTCGTGAGAAGCATGTGTTTGGCCGTCGAACCATGCCAGATATGGACTTAGCATCAGTATCCTGTGCGATTCAAAACATGTGGTTAGCGGCAAGGGCAGAAGGGATTGGATTAGGCTGGGTGTCATTATTTGAGCCAGTTCAATTGGCTAATTTATTGAATATGCCAGCGGACAGCCGACCTATTGCGATTTTATGTATTGGGCATGTTGAAAAGTTTTATGAAAAGCCAATGTTAATCGAACAAAAGTGGGGCGAGGCCGCGCCAATAGAAACATTTTTGTTTGAGAATAGTTGGCCAGAAAAAGTGTAATAAATAGTAGGTTAACGTTGCTGTTTTTATTGCTATTGGTACCATGGCAGCCAAATCAGCCCCCGCAAAAAATTGATAAGAAAAAGAGATTTAAAATGAATGAACAACTAGTTAAAAAAGGCATTATGGTGTGTGGTCACGGTAGCCGTGATAAAGATGCTGAAGTGGAATTCTCATTAGTGGCTGAAGGCTTAAAAAAACGTTTTCCAGATATGCCTGTTGAGTACGGATTTTTAGAATATTCTGCACCTAATATTCACATGGGGTTAAACAGTTTAATCGCTCAAGGTGTTAACCACATATATGCTGTACCAGGTATGTTATTCGCAGCAACCCATGCGAAAAATGACATTCCTTCAGTATTAACCACCTTCGAAGAAAAAAACGAAGGTCTACAAGTAACGTATGGTCAAGAATTAGGTTTGCAGCAGCCGATGATTAATGCTTTTCAAGCACGTATTTACGAATCATTAGGTTTAGATGTAAACAATCCACCTAAAGAACTTTACGATACGATGCTGGTGGTTGTTGGACGCGGTACTTCAGATACTGAAGCCAATGCTGAAGCGGCAAAATTAACTCGTATCGTGAGTGAAAATATGGGCTTTGGCTGGGCTGATACCGTTTACTCTGGTGTGACTTACCCTTCTGTAGGTGTTGGTCTTGAGAAGCTATTAAAGCTAGGTTATAAGCGTATTGTAGTTGCGCCATACTTCTTGTTTACAGGCCGTTTAATCAAACGTATCTCAGGTTACATTGATAAAGTAGCAAAAGAGAATCCTGAAGTTGAATTCATCAATACACCTTACTTACGTGACCACGACAAAGTGATTGATGCCTTTGAAGTACGTGTTCGTAATATTATGGATGATAAACCGGTTCAGGGCGAAGACTTAATGGCAACATTTAAACGTCGTTTAGCCGCGGGTGAAGTGGATGTACATCATCACCATGCAGAATACCAAGATCCTGAAGCACACAGCCATGATCACTCTCATGACCATAGCCATTCACACGATCATTCGCATGAATATGGCCATAGTCATTCACATGACCATTCTCATGAACATGGTCAATCACATGATCATAGTCACAGCGAGCCACATAGCCACGGGGTTTATAAACATATTGCGCACCCATTAGGCCCAAGAACCATGATCGGTGAAGGTGTTTGTTGTTGTTTTATGGGGCAGTTCCCGCAAGAAATATTGGACGAAGAAAAAGAGCGAATTGAAAATGGTGTACAAGGTGAAGCCTTAGCACATCGTAAATAACCTCTGCGTTTTTAAGCCCTGAGCTACTGCAACAGTAAGTAGTCTTAATAAACAGTTATCAACTATCTTGATAACTGTTTATTTACTATTGACCTCCCTATACTATGTACTTATATTCAATGGCTTAGATACATTAAAATCAGTTAGTTTATTGAATCAAATTTTATTATGATTGTCTTATACCAATTGTATTA
>NZ_QOCB01000039.1 GCF_003318165.1 Psychromonas sp. B3M02 | reverse complement strand
AGGCAAGGTGTGTAAGTGCGGCAACGTATTGAGCTAACTTGTACTAATTACCCGTGAGGCTTAACCATACAACACCTAAGTAGTGTTGTTATGTGACCAAGATAGTCAAAGAAGACGTTAAAATATAAGCGCTTGTGATAGCGTATTTACATAGTGCTGATTAGATAGAGCAAAAAACAAGAACATTAGAAAATCACTTTCCTAATTACAATTTATGCTTGGCGGCCATAGCGCTGTGGTACCACCTGATCCCATGCCGAACTCAGAAGTGAAACGCAGCTGCGCCGATGATAGTGTGGGGTCTCCCCATGTGAAAGTAGGTCATCGCCAAGCGCCTCATTAAACGAACCCTGTTGACTTACGTCGACAGGGTTTTTTTATGTCTGAAATTCGAGGATATAATACTTATCGTACTGACCTATTCTGTTTACGACACATCCTTTGACCTTGGGGCGCTGGCTTTAGCCTGCAGTGTCTTTGTGTTAATTTTGGTTTTAGCTTATGACATTAAAAATTAAATAATCATTAGCTTCTCCCATTTAGGGTATTAGCCGAATGTGGTCGTTTTCTGTGTTTAAGGAGCTGATTAATACTCACAATATCACTAAAAGCCAACACATTAAAACTGCAGGCTAAAGCCAGCGCCCCGAATATCAAGCTTCGCTTGATAGCTGTCGCATTGTTATGAGATCAGTGAAAGTGTTGAATTTTAATGTTGATGTAACGTATTTACGAAACATCTTTTGACCTTGGGGCGCTGCCTTTAGGCTGCTTCTTTTGATTTTAATGTTTTATGTTGTGAACTGTTTATTGGTTCGCTTCGCTCATCGAAACTAATACACATATGCGATAACTCGCATACTGGCAGGCTAAAAAAAGGGTGCGCAGAGCTTACCCGCTCATAGACTAACCTGACGGTTAATTCGCCCAGCGGCCCGAATATCAAGCTTCGCTTGATAGCTGTCGCAGTGTTATGCAATGAGCGAAGGTGTTGAGTTTTGAGGTAGGTAATTGACGAGTAACATTGTAAGTTACGACACATCTCCTAAGGGGCGCTGACTTTAGTCTGCAGTGTTTTGATTTTAATGTGTTGACCTTGGGCTCATTGGTCCAGTGCCCCGAGTATCAAGCAATGCTTAATTGCTGTCGCTACTCATTAAGCACTCATCATCGAAACTTCGAATCATTGTTTGAATCTTGTCATCTATTTAATTGTGCCCGATAGTTTAAGCATCAACATTTCTTGATTAGTATTGATATCAGAGAGTTAGAAAATGTCTATTTAGTAATAGCAACTTAAGCATTTAAACAATGTCTTATTATTCATTACTTTCTTAATACATTATTAAACATAGGTTTATTTTGCTAATTTTTAAATTTTTGGTAGATAGTATTAGGCTTTATAGAATGATCAGGGTATTAATGTATTGGTATTAAAGGGTAGTTATACCCATCACACTAAGTAACTGATCTATTTTACTTGTTAAAATAACTGACGCCTTCGTTGTGATTTTCGTTAATAGACTATTAACGAAGTTAATCGTCGAAAGGCTTAAATGACGCCTTGAACTAAGCCATTTTTCCTGCGCAAAATTGAGATCGCTTATTTAATACAATTGGTATTATATTGATAAGGAAATAGTTATGAAATCACTCATGCTTAGTCTAGTGGTTGTTTTGTGTTTATTGATTACAATGACCTTCTTTGAACCATTTCATTCAGAAGATGCTGCGCATGTAAATTCTCATAGTTCAAGTGATAAAAGTATTATTGGCAATGCATTTAAACAAGATGCTGCTTTGATCCGCAATACCTATGAATCTCAGTTATATACCTTATCTGCTTTCAAATCTGGCCACTATGGGCTGAGAATGTACCGTCAAAGCTTAGATGATAAATATGCGGCTGCTATTTGGTCTGATATGGCTCGAGTAGCCAGTCGTTTAAACTATTTTGCTAATGAAGTGAATACATCCGCGCAAATAACTGCTTATTCAGCAAAGCGCATTAATAATTATTTAGTAGATGCCAGTGAACGAAGTGTATTACGTTATCAGGTTACAAAAGCGATACCTGAATATTTGTACCTTGGTGTTGATTTATTAGGCTCTATGGCCCGTGCAAATGAGTATGGCTTGAAACATCAACAGGATGCTAAGTTAAGGGAAGTAATAGGTCGTTATGATTTTACTAACTATGCCACCAATCAGGAGATGATAAAGGCTTGGGCTGCACAGTTAGCTAATCAAGTATACTGGTTAAAGCAACTAGGTGAGCAGGATGTAACTGAAGAATTTATCGAAGCATTCAGAGAAACCTATCCAGATCATCAAGATCAGCAATTATCTGAACAACAGTTAATTAACAAAGTGTATGGTTTAACCCACATTATATTTGCTGCTTCAGCCTATTATCAATTTCCAATTAACGAGACCGATTTTCAATGGATCTATGATTATTATCGAAACAATATCGATATGATTATTGAGCGCACTAAAGAAGATGTGATTGCAGAAGTGGGTATTAATTTTTTACTTGCTGGTTTAGCTGACGATCCTGTTGTACTACAAACACAAAGTGTTATTCAAAAATCACTTGATAGAGAGCATGGGTTAGTACCTTCTGTAGATGGCGAGTTTGACCTTAAAAAAGGCGAACACCGTAATGTATTAGCAATTATGCTATTAGATTGGCAAGGTGTACATCAAGCGCCAACGGTGAATGCTCAACCTGATTTATTTAAGTCTGTGCCCTATGGTTTAGTTAATAAATAACGCTTCTAATCAAAACAAATAACAAGAAAGGTTTATATGAAATATAGCTTTAATGTAGAAGATGCTGGTCAGATATTTGTAGGGGCATTTGCGTTAGCGGTACCCGTTTCTTTTTCTGAAGAAGCATGGAAACTGGGTGAAACTTTACCCACACCTAACTTGTTAATGTTGTTGTTCTTATCCATTCTATTTTTAAGCCTTTATACCTATCACAGTGTTTTCCAAACTAATATTATTGAACGACGTTATGTCTTTGTTTTTCGCATTGTGATTGCTTATTTGATGACTGCTTTTGTCGTTGCACTGGTTTTATTGTGTCTTAATAAATTGCCATTCCTTGACTCTCCTTGGATAGCCATTAAACGTATTATCGTTATCAGTATGCCTGCATCGATGGGCGCAATTGTCGTAGATAGTTTCGATAAAGAGTAAGGAAACATTAACCTTACTCTACCTAAGTTATTACCAAGGGATACTTTTACCTTGCCAATCCACAAAGCTGACTTCACCGTCTAACTCACTGTTGTCTACTATGGCAAAAAGCTGTGAGGCAACAAACTCGCTAGTAAATAGTTTTCCTTCTGGTACATTCTTCTGAAATGGTTTAGATAAAGGGCTATCCGTTGTGCCAGGGTGAAATGAAATGAGCTTAATATTCTTAGCCGTTCTAGCAAGCTCAATGGCTGCGGTTTTTAACAACATATTCGTTGCTGCTTTAGAAGCTCGGTAGCTATACCATCCACCGATTTTATTATCAGCAATACTGCCTACTCTTGCGGAGAAAATAACAACTTTACAGGTTTCCTTACCAGATAAGTACGGCACGAGATTCTTCAGCCATAACATAGGTGTGATGGTATTAGCATTCATAACCTCAGTGAAACTATCCACATCAAAAGCCTGTAAGCGTTTCTCAGGGGTAATATGCTGGTTATGCAATAATCCATGACAGATAAAGACATTGGTTATCAGCGTCGCTTTATTTTCCTTAATCGAATCAATAGCTTCATTGATAGAGTACTCTTGATAATCAGCTAAAGTGATGACTTTACTGTTGCGGAATAGCGGTTGCAGATAAAAACTAGGATCACGAGTAATAACAATTAGTCCATTATTACTTTTATTGACTGTTTGTAACGCTAATGCTTTTGCTATTTCACTATTTGCCCCGATGATTAATGTCGTTGGGTTTGCCATAACAGGTTCCTTGTTCACAGTGTTTAATGCCTATACCAAAACGTTGGTAGATGAAATTTGAAATTGGCTGGCGATATTTAGCAACTAATAGATAAACTTGATGGGAGAGAGGTTTAATTATTGGCCATTGCAAAGGAGCAACTAACCAGCCTTTACCAACTAGTGTCCAAGCTCTATGGGTAACATCTAAACCTAAGAGTATTTTGCCTTGGTATTTGCCATGTAAAATAGCTAATCCTTGGTTAATATCGATCTCAGGATAAATAGTATTAAAATCCGATTGATGGAGATCCACGAGTAGGATTTGGTCTGCTTTATCCTGTTCCTTTAACCTTTGCATCTCTAAGCTGCATAGTGGACATTGCCCATCATAGAAAATAGTAAGCTGTTGCATATTCATTTCGACGCCTCTACTTGATGAAGTGGTGAATCTGGTTTAGCGTAGCTTAATCGGCTTAAACGTTGACTACTGTGGTAACTGTCTAACCCTGAAATAGCAACGGTCTGCAACGCCTCTATATCAATATACCCATCTTCTTTGATCGCACTCTCTTCGCATAATACATGGCTAATTTCACCAATCACCATCTGCGTATTATTAAGTGCGATAGGCAGTATCTCTTTTAATTTAACCACGAACTTTAAACTGCTTTCTTTGACAAAAGGGACATTATCAATATAACCACATTCAAGGCCAGCCATCTCAAATTCACTCTCTTCTATTGGATAACGTGCTGATGTTTGATGGGCTTGTTGGTAAAACGCCTCAGAGACTTGGTTAATGGTATAGACTTGAGTTTCAATAATATTATCTAGAGTGTGTCGTTGTCTTGTGTCTGGACGCATAATAAATCCCACTAACGCAGGAGAGGCACCCAAGTGAACAACAGAGCTGAATATGGCTACATTAGTGTTACCTTGCTTGTCTTGTGTGGCAATTAGGTTCGCGCTTTTAAATCCCGATAAACTGTTAATAAAACGCGCACGCTCTCGTGTTGGCATCTGTTTAATTTGTTGTTGTGTGAAATGTTGAATGGCGATAACAAGCCCCTAGCATCTATTTTTAATATTCAAAGATACGTTAATGCCTGAACTTAAGATCTACCACAGATAAAATTAACAGCTTGTTATGTTATCTTGATAGTCCTTTATAGCACTCTATAGGTGAACTAATGAAACGCATTTCTCTTTGTTTATTATTAACATCATTGGTTATCACTCCTTTTGCACAGGCAAGTAATACTGAAGGGGCTTCATTAGATCTCGCTCAGGTAACTTATGTACAAGCTACACAGAGCCAAAATGGGAGTTGGTGTTTTAATACTCAGGTGCATCATAACGACCAAGGCTGGGAACATTATGCTGATGCATGGCAAGTGTTGGATCTACAAGGTAATGTATTAGGTGAAAGAAAATTACTTCACCCTCATGATAATGAACAACCTTTCACACGCAGTTTGTGTAATGTTCAGATTAAACCTGAACTACAGAAAGTGGTGGTCCGTGCTAAATGTAATGAGCATGGCTGGGGTGATAAAACGGTAACGGTGAACTTATCAAGTGAAGCAGGAAAAGAGTTTAAGGTGATTCGAAATAATAAATAACTCGATAGCAGCGATGAGTTGGTTACCATCAAGTTATATAAAATAAGTGATTGGTATTATTTAGTGTGTTGCAATGTAAGGCTCTACGATTGCATTGTCTAAACTGTATGACATAGTGATCTTTTTATTGCCATCCACAAGATACAGGTCTTTCACTTCAGGTGTTATACGTAAAGTACCAGTGATCTTAATCGGCATAAAAGGTGAGCCAGCAGCAACAGGTGTTTTTGCTTTCACAAAAATCAACTGATTCGCTGGCGGCACAGGTTTATGAGAACAAGCGCCGATTGTTGGTACTAATAAAAACTCAGAAACTGTTCCTTTATCAAATTCTAGCGCAAGCATATAACCCGACATTTCAATTTCTCTATCAGCTAATAGATCATTGGTGATTAATGCTGCTTTCTCGCGTTTTTGAATGATGATTTCGCGTTGTTCAAACATATAATCAATATCGACATTCTCTGCTATTAATTGCGCTTTAGCATCTTCTGCTTCTTGTAACATTGCCTCTGTCAGATCGTAATCAGGGTATAAACGTTGCATCTCTGAAATACGTCCATACACAGAAAGATTATATAACTGTTCATCGGTTAAATCTGCAAAAGGGTCTTGGTAAGGTTCTACTTTACCTTCCAAGTCCTGCCATGTGATTTTCATTGGCTGGGCTTGCACCATGGAGGTCAAACCCAGCAATAAAGTGATTAAAAATAGTTTCTTCATAATTTCCTAAAACTTAATACTCATCCCATCTGATAATGAATATTTATAAATCAACCACCCTGGAATAAATGCGATCACTAAAGCACTTAGTTGGATGATTGCTAAGATAAACCAATCATTAGATGTGAGCATATTGATATCTAAATAGAAGCCATAATAGCTTGCTAATGGCGCCTGTAGCGTAAACAGAAGTAGGTAAAGTAATGCAACACCTAATAAAATACCAGCAAAACAAACAAAACCAGCTTCACCAATAATTAAACCAAAGATATGACCAGGTCTTGCTCCTACTGAGCGTAATATTGCCATTTCACGTCGACGCTCATTCAGACTCATTAAGATGATACTTAACATACCTAATAGCCCAACTAAGACAACAAAAACAGTAACAATGTTCAATGCGACTTCAGCAAGGCTAAAGAACTGCCATAACTCTTGAAGCGCAACGGCAGGAATAATCGCAGATAATGGCTCAGCTTGGTAGTTATTCACATAACTTTGCATGCTTAAAATCGCTTGAGGCGAAGTTAAACCAACAAAAATAGCATTGATTTTTTCTGGTTTTATTTTTAATAAGCGAGCAACACGTTGCTCTTGCGTATCTTGATGACCGTGGTGTGCATGGGCATCGTGGTCGGCATGCGCTGCTGCATCATGGTGTTCATGCTCGTCATGGTCAGCATGTTCTTCATGAATAGCTTCGTCATGATGTTCATGTTCATCGTGATCACTATGCGCTTGATGATTATCACTCGGTAGAATTTGTTCTCCAGGTAGTGCACCAAAGTGACCGTGATTATCAGTATGCATTGCTTCCATTGCTTCCAATGAAATAATTAATGTTTGGTCAATCGCAGTGAAAGAGGGTGCTAGGATGGCACTAATATAAAAAGGAATATTGTCATGATGATGACCTTCTATTTCACCGCCACCATGTGTCACGATCACTTGATCGCCAATGTTATAATTTAATTTTTTAGCAACTTCTGAGCCGATAACAACAGCAAACATATCATCATCAATTGCGCCTTTATCAACTTTTAAATGCTGTTTATTAGCAAAACTAAAGTAATCATAAAAGCTTAAATCAGTAGCCATTACCGTATAACCTTTATGAGAGTCACCCATTGATATAGGCACTGCCCACTCAACCGCAGGTGATTGGCTAATCTTTTTATAGGTATTGTATTGAATGGTGTTAGGAGTATTCCCAATATGGAAAACCGAACTTAATAGTAACTGTGATGATGCACCTCTAGAGCCTATGATTAAATCAGTACCAGAGATACTTTTCATAAAGCTGCTATTGGTTTCTGTTTTTAAGGTTTGTACACCTAGTAACAAGGTTACACTGATTGCAATTGAAAATAGGGTGATAAAAAATGTCAGTTTACGGTTAAGTAAGCTCTTAAAAGCTAATGATAAAATAGCCATTATAAGGCCTCCTTAATGCTAACCTGATTAAGTTCTTGAAGATTAATATGATGTGAGAAATGGTGTTTTAAAGTAGCATCGTGACTAACAAAAATTAACGTGATATTTTCTTTTTCGCACTCTTCAAAGAGTATTTTAATAAACACTTGGCGGTGGTCATTATCCAGTGCAGAGGTTGGCTCATCGGCAATAATAATATCCGGGCTACCTAACATCGCTCTTGCTGCTGCCACACGTTGCTGCTGACCGACACTTAACTCATTTACACTGCGTTTTATTAACGCTGGATCATTAATCCCTAATGCAGACAGCAAACGAATCGCTTCTTTTTGTAAACTGCCACTGCGGCTTAAGGCTTTCTGTTTACGGTCAATAGAGAAAGTACAAGGTAAAGTGATATTTTCTAAGACACTTAAATAAGGGATAAGATTAAATTGCTGAAAAATAAAACCAATATGATTGGCTCTAAAACTATCTTTTTGGCTTGAAGACATTTGGTTTAATGATTGACCGAGTATTTCAACCTCACCACTTTGCGGCGTGATAACACCACCCAATAAATTTAATAGTGTACTTTTACCACTTCCACTAGAGCCTTCAATAAAAAGGTGTTGGCCTTGTTCAATGCTGAGTGCATCGATATTAATAATGGGCTCTTTTTGCCATGCAAAACGTAAGTTATTTATATTGATCATATTTCTCTCATTTATTTAAATATAGTCAAACATCATTTTGTTACAATATAACAATAATCCGGTCATAACATAACGAAATTTAAAAATTTTACGAGATACTTGTGTCAGATAAGGGAATAGTTAAGCATAGGCAAAAATAGTCAGTCATTTGTTATATTAAATATATCTGTCACAGAGACTATTTTTAGCAAGTTGTTGAATAATAGATCTTAGTCAAAATCATTAAGTAATACAAAAGAATCACTTTGTTTGAACTTATAGGACGTTTATACTGATTTTAACTGCACAAGTATTAACCCTACTTGCCGCTAATCAACCATAAACTTATCAAACCATTGTGAGAGTATTTTATGTCAACTGAAGCATTAACGAGTGTACAAATTAATGAACTAGCTCAAGCACTATCAAGTGCACGTAAAGAGATTCGTATTGTAGAAGGTTTTCCAGGGCCTATTCCGAACACCCTAAAAGAAGCTTATCAAGTACAAGACGCCTCTATCGAAGCTTTAGATCAAGAAATCGTTGGTTGGAAAGTAGGCATGATACCACCTGATTTGCGCGATACATTAGGTGATGTACGTGTACTAGGTCCGGTTTTTAAAGATGTACATATTGAATTAACTGAAAAGCAAGCAACTGGTGAAGCATTCGACCTACCTGTTTTTGCTGGTGGTTTTATTGCTATTGAGCCTGAGTTAGTAGTAGAAATTAACCAAGAGATTAAACCTGGTAGTATCAATACTGCTGATGGTGTGACTCATTTAGTTAAAGCCGTTTATGCCGGTATCGAAATGGCAAGCAGCCCTGTGGTGGACTTAAATAGTTACGGCCCAACGGCAATTATTTCAGATATTGGTAACCAATACGGTGTGATCGTAGGCACTGCTATTGAAGATTGGGAAAATGCGATCACTAAGATGGAAACCAGCACTAGCATCAATGGTGAGTTAATTAACACAGCAGCTACAGATGGTATTTTAAATGGTCCTATGTCTGCATTAGCCTTTATGATCGACTGTTGTGCTGAGCGTGGCATCACACTGCCTGCAGGTTCAATTTGTAGCACAGGTGCAATTACTGGTGTGCATGAAGCATTAGTAGGCGCAACATCTACAGTGAAATTTGGCGATGTATGTGAAATGAACTTCACACTAGTAGATAATACTAAAAGCTAAAATACTCCTCGAATAGAGAAACAGGTAAAGCGATCTTATTAGATCGCTTTTTTTATGCCATTTCCAAAGCTAATTAACAAATACTGCCACCTTGAAAGTCAATATCTTGCTTATGGCTAACAATCGCTTGTGCCGCCGCCGCTAATCCTTCAACAATTAAATCTAAAGATAAAGTCGGTTTGGAACCGTCAATAGCTTGCTCTGACATAAGTGGAATATGCACAAAACCGTGGCCAATAGTGGAGTTGCGTAAATAATGTTGCACACCGTAAAAAAGATGATTACAGACATAAGTACCTGCAGTGCTTGATACCTGTGCTGGAATACCTTTATCTTGAATCGCTTTGGTCATTGCTTTAATCGGCAAAGTTGAAAAGTATGCCGCAGGTCCATCTGCAACGACTGGCTGATCGGTAACTTGATTACCTTCATTATCTGGAATGCGGTAATCATCAAGATTAATGGCGATACGTTCAGGGGTGATTGCGGTACGTCCGCCAGCTTGTCCAACGGTCATCACAAAGTCTGGTTTGTGTTGTTCAATGGCTGCAATTACAGTATCAATCGATTTTTGATGAACCACTGGCACTGAACAAGTAATAATTTTTGCACCCTCAATAGGTGTGCTTTCTAATCGTGTAATAGCCTCAAGTGCTGGATTGATTTTTTCACCACCGAAAGGTTCAAATCCTGTAATAAGTATAGTTTTCATGATTAACCTTAAAATGCTAAGAAGTAGATAAGGAACGTATTAATGGCAAGCATTAATAGGGCTGGGAAAAATTGCATGTAAATCACTTGGTTTTTATTTTGTAATTCTAATAATGCAGCGGGCACAATATTAAAGTTAGCGGCCATCGGTGTCATTAATGTCCCACAATAACCAGATAACATACCAATCACACCTATGATGATTGGGTCGCCTGATTGCTCTATCATCAACAAAGGGATAGCGACACCTGTTGTGATCACGGCAAAAGCAGCAAATGCATTACCCATAATAATAGTAAATAGTGCCATTCCACATGTGTAACAAAGTACATAAGCAAATAAGTTGCTATCGGGCACGATCTCTTTCACTATTTGTGACACAGTATTCCCCACACCCGCTTCACCAAATAAATAACCTAATGCAGCTAGAAATTGCGATAAAATAGCAGCCCAACCAATCGCATCAATAAGGCGACGTCCTTCATGTAAACTTTGCTGTGCTTTGCCTTTGGTGATCATTAACGCAACGATTAATGCGAGTAAAGCACTGATCCCTAATCCTATTAATGCGCTGGTACCAGTAAACTTAGACCACATGATGGTACCAATAGGCACGATTAACGCAGGAATGAACATTTTATTTTTTAGTTTATCCGCACTGGCTGTACGAAATGCTGGGTCAGAGTGGCGATAATTACCTATTCCCATAAAGCCACCTGCAGCAATCAAGGTTAAAGCTAATACCATTAAGCCGATAAACCAATCAGGTAAGACAGTACCTAAAATAAAGGATAAGCCGTAAATTAACCAAAATAAGCCAGTGCCAATACGTTTGCTATTACTAGTATCTACAAAGGTTTGTAGTGAAAAGGCAATTAAGAGTAAGCCTGTTGCTTGATATACATATTCTAACATTGCTCTTTCTCCACAGTTGCATTGGCATTATCGATTTGGCGTTGCTGTAACTTAGCAAATATATAAAAGATAAATATGGAGGCAAAAGCGGTTGGCAGCGCCCAGTAATACATCTCATCCAGCTCCATGGCATAACCGCTTTCATTTAATACACCTTTGATAAGTAACAACCCGCCACTACCAATAAACAATAATTGGCTGAAGAAATTAGCAAAGTTTTCACTCATTGCACTAAAAGCTCTAACACGTAAGCCTTCCTTAACTGGTAAGTCTGGATTATCAGTTACTGCAGCAGCCTCGGCCATTGGTGCAATTAATGGACGAACCATAGTAGGGTGACCACCTAGGCTTAAACCAATAGCATTGGTCACCTTACGAAGTAATAAGTAACTTAATGTGACCTTACTAACGGATGATTTTTTCATGGAGGAGATTAACGATTCAGCTCGTTCTTTTAAGCCATAATGCTCTAACAAACCAATCATGGGTAAAATAAGTATAAATAACGACATATATCTATTTTTAGTAAATGAAGCGCCTAATATAGATAGGATCTCGATAAGATCTAAATGTGCAACTAAACCTGTCACCACTCCTGCGACTAGAATCACCAGTAACGTATTAAGCCTAAAAGCAAAGCCTATCGTAATAATAGCAATGCCGATCAATGGCCATAAATCGATCATAATATTGTCCCTAATATAAAGTGTTTGTTGAAACTCAAAGTTTGAATTTTTAGTTGGTTTACATTTTGTGTTTATATTGAATGCAAAATGCGTGTAAATTGTATTTAGCATATACTGAGCCAATATTCTTGTTTGTGATAGATCTTTTTTTGATCCTGATAAATAGATGCTTGAGCGGTCACAAATTACTTATTTAACAGAAATTGATTAAGCAAAGCTGTTTTTTATTGCACTAATTTGGGGCTTAACGCACTACTTTGGTTTGTTTTTAGACTTAAGGAGAGCCTGTTATTTTAATGTTTTACTTTTAAAAAAGGGGGAGATGAAAATAGAAAATTAAATTTAGTTGTTATTAAACAATTATTTAGATTTTATTCTTGAAGGGAGAACTCAAGGTCAAGTATCAATCTTTGAAAATGGTACGAACCATGCATTTTACGAATCATTGGATATATTGAATGTAATTTACGCGTAATATGTATTTACGTTGATTTTGTAAGTTAATAAAGGATAAGGATGATCTATGAAACAATTTATTAAAATGGCTGCATTAACAGTGGCGGTTTGTACCTCTGTAACAGCAAATGCAGCAACACGTTGGGATATGGCAACACCTTATGTTGATGCAACACACCATACACAAAATATTCGCCAGTTTGCTGAAGAAGTAAAAACAGCAACAGATGGTGAATTTGAAATTATTGTGCATGCCGGCGCTTCTTTAATTAAACATAAAGAGATACCAAGAGCAGTGCGTACACAACAAGTACCAATCGGTGAAGTCTTTATCGGCATCTTAGGTAATGAAGACCCTATTTATAAATTGGATAACCTACCATTTTTAGCAACAAACTTTACGCAAGCTAAAAAGCTATATGAAGTGTCTAAATCAGCGCTACAAGCTAAGTTAGATAAAAAAGGGATGATGCTTTTGTATTCTGTGCCTTGGCCTCCACAAGGTTTATATAGTAAAGAACCAATCAATAACATCGCTGATTTTAAAGGTGCCAAGCTACGTGCCTATAGCTCTACTTTATCACGTCTTGCGATTTTATTAGAAGCCTCACCAACAACAGTACAATCAGTAGAAATTCCACAAGCCTTTTCAACGGGCATTATTGATATGATGATCACTTCACCAACAACAGGTGTGAGTAGCCAATCTTGGGATTACGTCAATAACTACACTGACGTACAAGCGTGGATCCCTAAAAATATGGTGATTGTTAATAAACGTGCATTTAAACGTTTAGACAAATCTTTCCAACAAGCATTATTAACTGCCGCAGCCACTGCAGAACAGCGCGGTTGGGAAATGGCAATGAATGAAACAACCAGTAAAACTCAAGAGCTAGCAGCGAAAGGCATGAAGGTCGTTGAGCCAACGCCTGAACTAATGGAGTCACTGAAAGCCATTGGTGATGATATGGCTAAAGAATGGGCTGAAGAAGCAGGAGAGGAAGGTAAAGCACTATTAAGTGAATACCACTAGTCACTTACTTTTATGATGATAACGACCTAGTTATCTTCTTAGCTCAGGATTAGATAATCTAATTCTGAGCAGTATTATCAAGATCATAGGAGTTAGCGCTATGCGTTCCTTTTTAGATAAACTTTATCTGTGTTCCGGTGCATTATCGGGCATATGTATTATTGCTATCTGTTGTATTATTTTGGCCCGTGTTATTGGTCGTTGGCTGGGTATCGAAGCACCTTCTAGCGATGATTTTGCAGGTTTCTTATTAGCCGCGGCAACTTTTTTAGGGCTAGCTTATACCTTCCGTGAAGGCGGGCATATTCGCGTAAGTCTATTTACATCTCGCTTACCAACTGCCGTTAATAAATTCATTGAAAGAGTCATCTTATTTTTAGGTTGTGGCTTAATTTTGTATCTATGCTGGCAACTTATCTACTTAGTGTATGAATCCTATATTTTCGATGAGCTTTCTTCTGGTTACATTGCCGTGCCACTCTGGTTAGTACAATTACCTTTAGCGATTGGCATGATTATTTTCAGTGTCGCCATTATTGACCAAACTATTTGTCATTTACTGTTTGATCAAGCTCTTCCAAAATCTGAAGAAGAAGCGCTGAGTGAAAGTGCGCCTATCGACCTTAATGTATCATCAGCCGCGGAGAGTAAGTCATGAATGAGATAACAATTGGATTCATATTATTAGCTGTTTTATTTGCATTGTTGGCCAGTGGCTTTTGGATTGCCTTTACTTTAATTGCTGTTTCATTTGCAGGATTAATGCTGTTAGGAAATGATAATTTTGGTTTGTTATATAGTACATCAACGTGGGGTGCCGTCTCTGATTGGTCATTAGCGGCATTACCATTATTTATTTGGATGGGGGAAATCCTGTTCAGAACACGATTGTCAAAAGATCTCTTTGAAGGTTTAACCCCCTGGTTAAGCCGAGTACCAGGGCAATTATTGCATGTAAATATCTTAAGCTGTGGCATTTTTGCTGCTGTATCTGGCTCATCGGCTGCAACGGCAGCGACTATCGGAAAAATGACGCTACCTGAATTAAAGCGTCAGGGGTACGATGATAAAATGGCCATTGCAACACTAGCTGGCTCAGGAACTTTAGGACTATTAATACCCCCTTCAATTATTTTAATTGTTTATGGTGTTGCAGCAGAAGTCTCCATTGGCCGTTTATTTATGGCAGGCGCATTACCTGGTCTGATGTTAGTTATCATGTTTATGGGCTATACCGCGTTTTGGGCTATGCGTCGAAAGGGTCATAAAACACAACAAGCAACACACTATTCATGGGCACAAAAGCTACGTTCATTAACGCGTTTAATACCTGTTAGTGCATTAATTATTTTCATCATTGGTTCTATTTATGCTGGTTTAACAACACCAACAGAAGCAGCGGCTTTTGGTGTACTTGGTTCTTTAGTGCTCGCACTTGGTAGTCGTTCATTAAGCTTAAACAGCTTTATTGAAAGTTTAATGGGCGCAGTTAAAACCTCTTGTATGATCACCTTTATTCTTGCTGGTGCTGCTTTCTTAACCATGGCGATGGGCTTTATTGGTTTGCCTAGAATGCTAGCTGAGAATATTGCGTTATTAGATCTTTCTCCTTATATGCTGTTATTTTTGATGACCATTATGTTCGTTATTCTTGGTTGCTTCTTGGATGGAATATCAGTTGTGGTATTAACCACATCAGTGGTCTTACCCATGGTGATTGAAGCGGGTATTGACCCACTGTGGTTTGGTATTTATATCGTATTAGTGGTGGAAATGTCACAAATTACCCCACCGGTTGGCTTTAATCTGTTTGTTATTCAAAGTTTAACTGGGCGAAATATTTTCTTTGTTGCTAAAGCGGCTTTACCCTTCTTCCTATTATTAGTTGTCGCAGTGTTTATAGTCACAGTCTTTCCTGAGATTGTTACTTGGTTACCAAACTCGATGTCGAGAGGATAAAAAATGAATAAAAAACCAGAATATGTACCGATTTTATCGTCCGCTCATTTAGTGGGTAAAAATGGCCAAGCCTTAAGTGAGTTCGAATACGGTTTAACCATGGTTAACAATGCTTTCCAACGTTGGATGCAGTCATGTAGTAATGCCTGTGAACAACACAATTTAAGCCCATTAGATAACTTGGTTATCCATAATATATTTCATCGAGAGCGAGCAAAACGTATCACCGATGTCGCTTTTACTTTAAATATAGATGATACACATAACGTCTCTTACTCGGTGAGAAAGTTAGTAAAAAGTGGCATGTTGACCCATGAAAAACGCGGTAAAGAAACCTTCTACAGCGTGACAGAGTTAGGTAAAAAATATTGTTTAGAGTATGCGGAGGTGAGAGAGAAGTGCCTTATTCAAGCACTAGAACATCTCTCTATTGACGATTCATTAGGTGAAGTGGCAAAACTCATGCGAACGCTGTCGGGTGTCTATGCGCAAGCTTCAAGATCGGCAAGTTCTCTTTAATAGTTGGTAAGGAGTAAATGATGCTTATAAATTGTGACATGGGTGAAAGCTTTGGTATCTGGGAGTTAGGACAAGACCAAACGATTATGCCTTTTATCGATATGGCGAATATTGCCTGTGGAATGCATGCTTCTGACCCCAGTGTGATGTTAGAGACGGTTCGCTGTGCTAAAGCACACAATGTTAAAATTGGCGCGCATCCTGGGTATAACGACTTACAAGGTTTTGGTCGCCGCTTTATTGAAATGCCATTGCCTGAATTACAAGCCTTGTTTATTTACCAACTTGGTGCATTACAAGGTATTTGCCAAAGTGAAGGTGTTCAGCTGAGTTATGTCAAGCCACATGGGGCTTTATATAACGCGATGATGAAATCCGATGCTATTTTTATGGCATTAATGGAAGCGTTAGCTAAATACGATAACAGCTTACCGTTTATGGCGATGGCGGTTCCTGATTATCAACGCTACCAAGAGATAGCGGCACAACATAACATTAGCCTTTTATTCGAAGCTTTTGTTGACCGTACTTATCAGCAGGATGGTCGTTTAACTCCAAGAAGTCAGTCAGGCGCTTGTCATAGTGATTTACAGTCTATCTGTGACCAAGCAATGCAACTAGTGGAGCAACAAAGTGTGTTGAGTATTGATAATGTCGAAGTGCCTATTAAAGCTGATACATTATGTATACATGGTGATGGGACGCTTGCAGTTGATGTTGCAAAGGCATTATATCAACGACTTAAAAATGTAAGTGAAAGCGCTGAGAATGTTTCATGAAAATTAACTTGGTTAATGAAAACAGTGTGATCATCTATTTCTCAGATGCTGTCAGTATCGAAACTGCGGATCGCATTGCTTATGCTTGTCACTTGTTACGAAACGGACTATCGACAATGTTGTCAGATATCGTGCCCTCCTATACCTCGATTTTATTAAGCTGTAATTTACGTAAAACAGGGCTACAAGGGTTTGTCTTGGAGGTGAAGAAAGTCCTTGAGCAAATAGAAGCACATAATATTGAAACCCCTGCTGCCAAACAGATCACATTACCTGTTTATTACGGAGAAGAGGTTGCCTTAGACCATGCACAGATCAGCGAACATGCTGGTTTATCTTTTTCTGAAGTAGTGAAGTTACATACTTCCGAATGCTATCGAGTATTTGCCATTGGTTTTGCCCCAGGTTTTGCTTATTTAGGTAATACACCAGAATCAATTAAGATGCCGCGTAAAATGACCCCAAGAACCAAAGTGCCTAAAGGTAGTGTCGCTATTGCAGACCAACAAACGGCAGTTTACCCTCGAACCTCACCCGGTGGCTGGCAAGTGATTGGCCGTACTCCGGTTAACCTATTAGACTTTTCTCAAGATAATTTAAGTCAATTCTCGGTAGGCGAACAAGTACGTTTTGAAGCCATTGACCGCGCTACTTTTTTGGCAATGGGTGGCGAGCTGTAACGTGAATAAAATGGACAGAGTATGACATTACATATCAAACAAGCTGGAGTGTTGAGCTTGTTACAAGATCTTGGTCGTTATGGACATCAAGATGTTGGCGTAACGCCCGGTGGTCCGATGGACAGCCATGCATTTCATTGGGCAAATAAATTACTAGATAACCCAGCTAATTCCGCACAAATAGAGATAACCATGGGGCCTTTCCAAGCCCACTTTCAAGCAGAAACCTCTTTCAGTGTGTGCGGTGCAGATGTGGAATTGAAGCTCAATGGCATAAGTCTTTCACCTTGGCGTTCATGGCAGGCACAAAAGGGTGATCTATTAGAAATAGGTTATCCAAGTAAAGGGTTACGTAGTTATCTTGCCGTTGCTGGTGGTTTTCAAGTATCTGAAACTTTAGGCAGTGCTAGCAGCGTGGTACGTGACCAATTAGGTGGTTTAGACCAGCAAGGCCATAAATTGAGTGATGGTGATGTTATTCCGTATCAAAGCGTAAAACGTCATTACACACGGACAGTGACAACCCAGTTTATTCCTGATTTTAACAAGATGATTCGATTAGGAGTCTTACCTACTTATCAATTCCACGAGTTCAGTCATGCCGCAAGAAGAACATTGTTTAATGAATTATATACGGTGACGCCTGAAATGGATCGAATGGGTTATCGTCTAAAAGGCAAAGCGATAGAAGTTAAACAACAAAACTTCATCTCAGAAGGGATCGTGTTAGGTGCAATTCAAATCCCAGCCAATGGTCAGCCAATCGTATTAATGCGTGATAGGCAAACTATAGGTGGTTATCCAAAAATAGGTTGCATCTGCCAACGCGACTTAAACTTACTAAGCCAAGCCACACCAGGCACCAAGATTCAATTCTTCGAACAAGACCTATACCAAGCCGAAGCAGAATTACAACAAACACAACAGTACTTTTTTGAAGGTGAGTAAAAAGGGTAAGGTAAAAAGATAAAAGATAAAAGATAAAAGATAAAAGTAAAAAGGTAAAAGAAGCAGGCTGAAAAAAGGAATCGCAGAGCTCTTCCGCTCATAACACTAGGATGTCGCCTAATTCGCCCAGCGCCCCAAGGTCAAAAGATGTTTCGTAAATACGTTACATCAACATTAAAATTCAACACTTTCACTCATCTCATAACAGAGCGACAGCTATCAAGCGTAGCTTTATACTCGGGGCGCTGGCTTTAGCCTGCCCGTATGCGAGTTATCGCATTTGTGTATTGGTTTCGATGAGCGAAGCGAACTAATAAGCAATTCAAAACATAAAACACAAAAATCAAAAGAAGCAGCCTAAAGGCAGCGCCCCAAGGTCAAAAGATGTTTCGTAACTTTAATAGATTCTTCGTGATAGCAAGGTCAAAGGATGTTTCGAAATTTTAATAGATTCTTCGTGATAGCAAGGTCAAAAGATGTTTAGCAACTTTGATAGATTCTTCGTGATAACAAGGTAAAAAAGTGATTCGTTATAGCAAAGTCAAAATATAACGTAGCTTCGATAGATAAAGCTACGTTATATTTTACTGTATACCATTTACTCAATGGTGATGAATAGCGTCAGCGATTAAGCTAACCATAACCTTAAGCTACAAACTCTTCGATTTGAATGCGTTGTATGACGGTTTCTTGTTTCTCGTCTAAGATGCTTTGCACTTCTGGTAAACAGCTGCCGCAACCTGTACCGGCGCTGGTACATTCTTTAATGCTATCGATGGTTGAACAACCGTCTTCGATAATGGCGTTGGTAATCGTATTGATGCCCACTTGTTTACAGGCACAGATGATCTTACCTTGAGCAAGTTTACCTTCTACCACACCTGAAATAAGTGTCTGTTCGATACTGCCATCTAAAGGCATATCTAATACACTCTGTAACCAATCTAAGGAGTGATTGGTGAGCTTATCCGACGCTATGTAAGCATTATTTAGTTGATTTTCCTGAATAAATGCATAGCGATATAACATCTGTTGCGTGCTATCTGTGCTAGCAAACTGCAAGGTTTTACCTGACTCATTACTTAACAGAGCTTCAAGCGAGGCAGCTAGTTCAGAAGGTAAACGCTCATCGGCAATGCGGTATAAATAACCCTGTTCAACTTTCTGTTTCACCCAATAATCAAACTCGTCAAAATCAAGTTGAGTACGCGTTAACAACATAGCTTCACTCTGATATTGCCATTTCTTGATATTAGCCTGTGTTGATTTTAAAGCAGGTTGACCAGAAACAGGGTCAGTATCATCATTGACTAAGTTACATACATTAGCAGTTTTAGCTGTTTGTCTGTTCCAGTGAATTGGTGTGAATATCTGCCCAACATTTTGTTGCTTAGTAATTAAGGCTCTGACTAGCATAGCTCCCTGCGGGCTATTGATGGCAACTAAGTTATTATCTTCAATCGCTAATGGTGAGGCATCATCAGGATGAATCGCGACAAAAGGCTCAGTAATATGCGCGGCTAAACGGCTCGATAAACCAGTTCTGGTCATAGTATGCCATTGGTCACGAATACGTCCGCTGTTTACAATCAGAGGGTATTTAATTAATGATTTTTCAGAGACCTTCGCCTTGATACTCGATGAAACAGAAACAAACTGCGCTTTTTTAGAGGCAGTGAAGAATTGTTTATCGGCAAATAAACGCTGTTGAATAATCTCTGTTTGCAACTCAGTCACTGGCCATTGTTGTGGGGTTAACTGACTATAACCTTTAGCATCAAGTTGCGTTAACCCAATCAAGTTTAAATCTCGGTTACGTCCATCTTCATTATCTAAGGTGGTCATCTTGGCAAATTCAGCAAACACTTCGCCTTCATGCAAAAAGTTAAAAGCCTCTTCAAATCCCATACGTTTTGCCACTTCACTCATGATCCACCAGTCAGGCTTAGCAACACCTGGACTAGAGAGTAAACGCCTTTGCCTTGAAATACGGCGTTCAGAGTTAGTCACTGTGCCTGATTTTTCACTCCAACCTTGCGCAGGTAAAAGCACATCTGCATATTCAGTGGTTGCTGTCTCTGCAATGCAGTCAGACACCACTACAAAGGGACATTTCTCTAGGGCTTCTCTGACTTTATTGCTATTAGGGATGCTGACGACTGGATTAGTCGCCATGATCCAAACCGCTTTAATTTTGCCTTGATGCATCTGGTCAAATAGATCCACGGCTTTTAAGCCAGGTTTAGTGGCTAAAGTATTCGTTCTCCAAAAATCGCTAATCAAGTGATTAGCATGATCATCACCAAACTCCATATGCGCTGCTAGCGTATTAGATAAGCCACCAACTTCGCGGCCACCCATGGCATTGGGTTGTCCAGTTACAGAGAATGGGCCCATACCAGGTTTGCCTATACGGCCAGTGGCGATATGGCAATTAATAATACTGTTTACCTTGTTACTGCCTTGTGTGGATTGGTTAACACCTTGAGAAAAAATAGTGATCGCTTTTTCTGTGTTTGCAAACTGTTCAAAAAACTGAGAAATATGCTGTTCATTCACTGCTAACGTTTCAGCTAATGCTTGAATGCATTGTGCATCTTGTTGAGCACTACTTAATGCGGCTTCAAATCCTTCACTGTGATTGTCGATATAGGCTTTATCGATTTTATTATGGGTAACAAGGTAAGAGAGTAAACCGTTAAATAGCGCCACATCGGTTTCTGGTCGAATGGGTAAATGTAAATCGGCAATGGAACAAGTATCTGTTTCACGAGGGTCAATCACCACAATAAATAGATTATCACGCTGAGCTTTCTGTTTTTTCAAACGTTGAAATAACACTGGGTGACACCACGCTAAGTTAGATCCCGTGATCACTACTAGTTCAGCAGTATCAAGGTCTTCATAACAGCCTGGAACTGTATCACTACCAAAACCGCGCTTGTGCCCAGCTACGGTGGAGGACATACATAAGCGCGAGTTAGTATCAATATTACCGCTACCGATAAAGCCCTTCATTAATTTATTTGCGACGTAATAATCTTCGGTTAATAGCTGTCCTGATACATAAAAAGCCACGGAGTCAGGACCATGTTCAGCAATGGTTTGTGAGAATTGTTCTGCAACATGTTGCAGGGAAGTTGGCCAATCTGTTTCCGTTCCGTCAATGGAAGGGTGCAGTAAACGTCCTTCGTGGGTAACGGTTTCACCTAGTGCTAATCCTTTTGAACATAGGTCACCATAATTGGCTGGGTGGGATTTATCACCACGTATTGTTAATTCTCCAGAGGCTTGTAATTGCGCTTCAATACCACAGCCTACTCCACAATAAGCACAGGTTGATTTAGTCCATAAATCTTTACTTTGAGTCATTTTGTCTCTCTTTGATAACAATTAGCGCTATCACCAATGCTAGATGATAGGGAATACACACAATAATCTAACTGTTATGAATGTCCGGTTGATATCTATTTAAATAGTTACAGTACTTTTACAGCAAAGAGCAGACCAATTAGTGGTGCTTTTTCTACATACTAAAAAATAATCTTAAATGTTCTTTAAAATCAATGGCTAAAGTTCAACTTAAAACAGCTATATAAAGAAGAAAAAATTAAATGAATTAATAACAAAAGAAATATCGCACCATCTTGGTGCCTTGCGCACTAGAACTTCACATTTTTTTAACAAAATGGTGGTAAGGCATACACCTTGATTAAGGTCTTGTCCAAGTGGTCATTGCTAAGGTGTTGAATAATATAAGTTATTATTTTTATTGTTTTTTATTTATTTTTTGGCGTTTTCTTTGCAACGTAATTATTAAGCCGCTTATCCGGGCAAATAAGCGAAAGTAACAATATAATGTTAAAAGGATGTAAAAAGCTATGAGCAAGCAACGTGTTATTGTCGTCGGTAACGGCATGGTGGGACATAAGTTTATCGATACCATTATTGGTAGTGATAACCACAATTTTGAGGTGATCACTTTTTCTGAAGAATCCCGCCTAGCATACGACCGCGTACAATTAAGTTACTTCTTTTCAGGTAAAACAGCTGATGACCTCGCATTAACAGATGCTGCGTATTACGAAGAAAATGGTATTAAGTTTGTTTTAAATGACAAAGTCGTAGATTTAGATTTCCCAAACAAAAACGTTATCACTGCAAGCGGCCGCGTAGAAAGCTACGATAAATTAGTATTGGCAACTGGCTCTTTCCCTTTTGTTCCTCCAATCCCAGGTAATGACCAAGAACATTGTCATGTTTATCGTACTATTGATGACCTAGAAAATATCACTGAATCAGGTAAAACCAGTAAAGTTGGTGTGGTGATCGGTGGTGGTTTATTAGGCCTAGAGGCTGGTAATGCACTGGTTAATCTGGGTGTAGAAACACACATTGTAGAATTTGCTCCACGCTTAATGGCTGTTCAGCTAGACGACGGCGGTGGTGCATTATTAAAACGCAAAATTGAAGAATTAGGCGTACAAGTACATACACAGAAAGCAACCACTGAAATAGTCGCGGGTGAGCAATGTCGTTACCGCATGAACTTTGCGGATGGCTCATTCTTAGAGACCGATATGATCATCTTCTCTGCGGGTATTCGCCCTCAAGATGAACTAGCGCGTAGCTGTGGTATTGCCATTGGTGAGCGTGGCGGAATTGTAATCAACAATCACTGTCAAACTAATATTGATGACGTGTATGCCATTGGTGAATGTGCCCTGTGGGAAAACTTTATCTTCGGTCTAGTTGCTCCGGGTTACCAAATGGCAAAAGTCGCTGCAGCACATATGCAAGGTGACAAAGAAACCGAGTTTACTGGTGCAGACATGAGTACCAAGTTAAAACTGTTAGGTGTAGACGTAGCGAGTATTGGTGAAGTACACGGTCAAACACCTGGCGCGCAATCTTATACTTACCATGATGAAATCGAACAAGTTTATAAACGTTTAATCGTATCAGCTGATGGTAAGAAAATGGTTGGTGCAGTATTAGTGGGCGATGTAGAAGCTTACGGTACTTTACTGCAACTAAAATTAAACGATATGGATTTACCGGCTAATCCAAGTGTCTTAATTCTACCTGCTGCTGGTGGTGAAGAAGCTGCTGGAATGGGCGTCGATGCGTTACCTGATACCGCTGCAATTTGTTCATGTTTTGATGTATCAAAAGGTGATATCAAAGAAGCCGTTGCAGCTGGTTGTTGTAGCATGGGTGACCTAAAAGAGTCGACAAAAGCCGCGACAGGTTGTGGTGGTTGTTCAGCATTAGCGAAACAAGTGTTAGACAGCGAATTAGCCAGTCTAGGTTTTGAAGTAAACAAAGATATCTGTGAACATTTTGCATACTCACGTCAAGAATTAGCCGACATCATTCGTGTTAAACGCATCAAAACGTTTTCTGCTCTATTAGCGGAATGTGGTTCAGGTATCGGTTGTGAAATTTGTAAACCAGCCGTGGCAAGTATCCTTGCTTCTTACTGGAATGATTACGTATTAGAAGACGAACACGTTGGTTTACAAGATACCAATGATAACTACCTTGGTAACATGCAAAAAGATGGCACTTACTCAGTAGTTCCACGTATGCCAGGCGGTGAAGTGACACCAGATGGTTTGATTGCTATCGGTCAAATAGCGAATGAATTTAACCTTTATACCAAAGTAACGGGCGGCGCTCGTGTGGATCTTTTTGGTGCACAGTTACATCAACTGCCGACGATTTGGAAAAAACTAGTGGACGCGGGTTTTGAAACTGGTCATGCCTACGGAAAATCGTTACGTACTGTTAAATCTTGTGTGGGTGATACTTGGTGTCGCTACGGAGTGAAAAACAGTATTGGTTTTGCGATAGAGCTAGAGAATCGCTACAAAGGTTTACGCTCACCACATAAAGTGAAGTTCGGTGTGTCGGGTTGTACCCGTGAATGTGCTGAAGCACAGGGTAAAGACTTTGGCTTGATCGCAACTGATGGTGGCTGGAACTTATACTTCGGTGGTAATGGTGGTATGCGTCCTCGTCATGGAGACCTATTTGCATCTGATTTAACCGATGAGCAAGTACGTACTTACATTGACCGAATCTATATGTTCTACATTCGCACCGCTGATCGTTTACAACGTACATCAGTGTGGTTAGAAAACTTAGAAGGCGGTATCGAATACTTACGTAAAGTAGTGGTTGATGACTCGCTTAACATCAATGCAGAGCTAGAAGCAGAGATGCAAAACAACATTGCGCATTACCAATGTGAATGGAAAACTACCATTGAAAGTCCTGAAAAACTGAAACGTTTCAAACACTTTATTAACAGTCAGGAACAAGATTCTGGTCTAGTTTATAAAATTGTTAGGGGGCAACGTTTCCCGCTAGAGAAAGAAATTGAAGTTACAGAATTAGTTTAATAGGGATAAGAAAATGGAAACATCAAACACAACATGGACAAATATCTGCGCAGCAAATGATTTAACACCTAACGCAGGTATTTGTGCTTTATATAACGAGCAGCAAGTGGCTATCTTCTTATGTAAACAAACGAATAACGTCTATGCCGTTGCTAATTACGACCCATTTGGCGGTGCCAATGTGTTATCACGTGGTTTAATTGGTTCAACGCAAGATATTATCTATGTTGCCTCTCCTCTGTACAAACAGCGTTTTAATTTATCAACTGGTGAGTGTTTAGATTCACCTGATCATAAATTAAAAACCTACAACGTACGTATCGAGAATGATCAAGTTCAGCTAAAAGAAGCGTCTTAATCAGATCATTACATCAGCCTACACCTAACAAGTTATTTTAATGAGAGACTCAGTCTCTCTTAAAGTAACTTGTTTGTTATGCCGAGCTTTAAATTATTAACAAGCATGCTTGGTATGAATTCTCAATAATTAGACAGGATATCTATGAGTAACAGTTCATTTAATATATTTTCCTTCCAAGGAAAAATGAAAACATTACACTTAAGCTGGATGGCATTTTTTATTACTTTTGCTGTGTGGTTTAACTTTGCGCCATTATTACAATCAGTAAAAGAAACCCTAGGCTTAACCACAGAAGAAATTAAAACCCTATTAATCTTAAATGTTGCGATCACCATTCCTGCTCGTGTCATTATCGGCTCGCTAACAGATAAATATGGTCCACGATTAGTTTACTCTGCGTTATTAGTTTTATGTTCAATCCCTTGTTTCACTTTCGCTTTTTCAGATAACTTTATGCAAGCGGCGATTTCACGTTTTGCTCTAGGTTTCATTGGTGCTGGTTTTGTTATCGGTATTCGTTTGGTATCTGAATGGTTCCCACATAATGAGCTCGGTACAGCCGAAGGTATTTACGGCGGTTGGGGTAACTTTGGTAGTGCTGCTGCAGCATTCACCCTACCAACTGTTGCATTAATGTTTGGCGGTGATGACGGCTGGCGTTATGCAATGGTAGTAACGGGTCTACTAAGCTTAGTATTTGGTTTTATCTTTTACACAAACATTACCGATACACCAAAAGGCTCAACTTACTTTAAACCTAAAAATCTAACTGCAATGGAAGTGACTTCAAAAGGTGATTTCTTCTTATTACTGATCATGAAAGTACCAATGTATGCGGCACTTGCCCTATTAGCTTGGAAATTATCACCAGACAACGTAGGTATGATCTCTAACACAATCTGTTATGTGATTTACGCATTCCTATTTGCTTTGTACCTATATGAATGGTCACAGGTATGGAAAGTTAATAAATCAATTTTCACTACACCAGTACCTGAAATTCACCAGTACAAATTCAAGCAAGTAGCGGTATTAAATATTCTTTACTTTGCAACGTTTGGTTCTGAATTAGCTGTGGTTTCAATGTTACCGTTATTCTTCCTAGAAACCTTTGAATTAACACCGGTTATTGCGGGTATGGTTGCCTCAGCTTATGCCTTTATGAATCTAGCTTCTCGCCCAGGTGGCGGTTGGTTGTCTGATAAGTTTGGTCGTAAATCAACGTTAATTATCTTAACAGCAGGTTTAGCATTAGGTTACTTACTAATGGCACAAATTGAATCTAGCTGGACACTATGGATTGCCGTTGCAGCAGCAATGTTATGTTCTTTCTTCGTGCAAGCAGGTGAAGGTGCAGTATTTGCAACAGTACCATTAATCAAACGTCGTATGACTGGCCAAATTGCAGGTATGACTGGTGCGTATGGTAACGTGGGGGCGGTTGTTTACTTAACAGTATTATCTTTTGTAAGTTACCAAACATTCTTCTATGTGATTGCTTGTACTGCCTTTATTGGTTTAATCACGCTATTATTCATGGCAGAACCTAAAGGTAAAATTGCCGAAGTAAATGAAGATGGTAGTGTTACTATGATAGATGTGAGTAGCCATTAATAGAAGGTAATACAGAACATGGATAAGCGTCCTAAAGCTAAGCTAACAGTATCAATGGGTGGTTACTCCACAGCGGGTAATCGAGAAGTTAACCAAGATGCTTTTGCGCTAAAGGACCCTTATTCAGATTCAGAAAAACGTATTAAAGGTATTGTTGCCTGTGTTGCTGACGGCGTGAGCTGCAGTGATAACGGGCAACAAGCCAGCCATACTAGCGTCACGCAATTCATTGCAGACTATTACAGCACCAACAACAGTTGGGACGTCAAACAATCTGCCAGTAAAGTCTTAAACTCCCTCAATACTTGGTTATATCAACATAATCAAAATGACCTAAGACATAACGGCCTGATCACCACTTTTAGTAGTGTGATATTTAAATCAACCACAGCACACCTTATTCATATTGGCGATAGCCGTATCTATCGTTATCGTGAACAAGCATTAACACAACTGTCTCATGACCACAGCCGAAGAACTCATGCTAAAAATTCAGTATTAACCCGTGCATTAGGCATGGATTGTCATCTAGATATTGATTATCAAGCTGTCTCGTTGCAAGTAGATGACCTATTTATGCTAAGCAGCGATGGTGTACATGATTATCTTGAGAAAGAGGTAATAGCTGCAAACTTAAGTCGATTGTCAGAGGGAGCCACCACCAAAGACTACGAACAAGTTGCGAAAGATATTTGTGACCAAGCTTTAGCGCAGGGCAGTAGCGATAATATCAGTTGTTTAATCGTCAAAATCACCACATTACCTAATGCGGATCTCTCTGAGTTATTTACTCACCTGAGTACGTTAGTTATCCCACCTGCATTGCAAGTAGGCAACGAGATAGATTGCTTTAGAATTGATAAAGTGTTGCACGAAGGCGCAAGAAGTCATGTTTATTTAGCGACTGATAAAAGTAATCAAAACAAAGTGGTATTAAAAATGCCATCGCTTAATTTTGAAGAAGATTTAAATTACCTACTTGGTTTTTACAAAGAGCAGTGGGTAGGGCAGTCGATAGATAACCCAAGCATAATGTCGATAGCCAATAATATTAAAAACTCAGTATTTTTATATCACATCTGTGAATATGTAGAAGGGGTCTCGCTACGACAATGGATGCTAGATAACCCTCATCCTGAACTACAGCAAGTGAATACGATCATTAACAAAGTGGTTAATGCCGTTCGCGTATTACAACGTGCGGGCATGGTACATAGAGATTTAAAACCAGAAAACATCATGCTTACGTCAGACGGAAACATAAAGATATTAGATTTCGGAACCGTGCGTGTAAATGGTTTTGAAGAGATAGTCAAAGAGCAACAAGAAGAGCCACTAGGCGCAGTGGATTACATTGCACCAGAATACTTAAACAACGGTGAAAGTAGTGCGCTGTCAGATCTATTCTCGATTGCCGTGATCGCCTACGAAATGCTATCAGGGCAATTGCCTTATCCCAGCAACCAAGCACAATCATTAGACCGAGCAAGACAATACACCTGGGAATATGTATCTATTCAACCATTACGCCCGGAAATCTCATCACGCCTAGATAAAGTCTTACAAAAAGCCCTTAATCCAAAGCCTAACCAACGCTACAGTAGCATGAGCGAATTCATCGGTGACCTCACCAAAGTGCAACAAAGACAGATCGCAAAAGCCCCAAAAAAATCACTCCTAGAAAGAGACCCAGTAAAATTCTGGCAATGGCTCGCCTTCATCTTCATGGGCATCAGCGCATCACAACTCTTCATCATGCTAAGAGATAACTTCTGAGTGTAGGGATTACATATATGTTGTTGCTTCGAACGCAGACAGAAAAGCAGCGTTATTAACATTACTCATTACTATTAACTCGCGATAGCTATCAAGCGTAGCTTGATATTAGGGGCGCATGCTTCAGCCTGCCCGTATGCGAGGCATCGCATAGGAGTATTAACTAGAATGAGCGAAGCGAACCGTGAACAACTAAAACAACACAGTCAAAATACAAAATCAAAAGAAGCAGGCTGAAGCCAGCGCCCCTTAAAGATGTATCGTAACCTTCATTGATATCGATAAAACTCAAAACATGCTTCTCATGATCCACAAAAAAACACAAAAAAAGGAGCAACAGCAATTAGACAAAGTCTAATTTAAGGGGCGCATGCTTCAGCCTGCCAGTATGCGAGTCATCGCATACGAGTATTAACTAGGATGAGCGAAGCGAACCAACAAGCGAAGCTTGATAATCGGGGCGCAGGTCTTCAGCCTGCCCGTATGCGAGTTATCGCATACGGGAATTAGCTAGGATGAGCGAAGCGAACCAATAACCGTAAATAAGTGTTCAGCCCAATAGTCCAAATCCCTAAAACTAACCTAAACTATTTTTATGTGGCGATTAAAAGGGGGAACGCATGCATATTAAAAGCCTGTTTCACATCGACCATCCCAATGCGATTCAGTTTGTTACATTCAGAACACAAGAAAGCATCCGTTATTATCTACAAAACAATCATGCAGATAAAGCAAATAGTGCAGCTAAACAACAATTCGAAATGGATAAAGTATTAGACCTTTCAAAAGAAGGCGCAATACTAAATACAGAAGTTATTGAATTGCTGATGCAATATCTATTATCAAAAAACAATTCACTTTATAACCTGGTAGCAGTATCAATAATGCCCAACCACGTACATATTATGTTTGAACAACTAGTTCCTCTAACTAAAATAATGCAACACATCAAAGGCGCTAGTTCATTACTAATAAATCGACATCTAGGGAGGAGCGGTGTGCTGTGGGATAAAAGTTATTACGATAAAATAGTCAGGTCCGAAGAGCAATTCAGAATCACTTATGAGTACATCAAAAACAACGCATACAAAGCTGAGCTAGCAGATGCATCAAAGCGTTTCTATGGAATATATGAGTAGTAGGAAATTAAAGAATAAATCGTATTGCCATAACTTCAGAAAGTAAAAATCAAAAGAAGCAGGCTGAAGCCAGCGCCCCTTAAAAGATGTTTCGTAAATACGTTAGATCAACATCACAATTCAACACCTTCACTCGTCTCATAACAGAGCGACAGCTATCAAGCGAAGCTTGATATTAGGGGCGCATGCTTCAGCCTGCCCGTATGCGAGCCATCGCATACGAGTATTAACTAGGATGAGCGAAGCGAATCAAAAAGCAATTCAAAACATAAAAACACAAAAATCAAAAGAAGGAGGCTGAAAAAAGGAATCGCAGAGCTCTTCCGCTCATAACACTAGGCTATGGCCTAATTCGCCCAGCGCCCCTGAAAGATGTTTCGTAACTTACGATGTTATTCGTTAATTACGTCGCATTAGAATTCAATTCCACAGCGCGTAACAGAGCGCTAGCTATCAGGCAAAGCTTGATATTAGGGGCGCTGGCTTTAGCCTGCCAGTATGCGAGTTATCGCATACGGGTATTAGCTAGGATGAGCGAAGCGAACCAACAATCAATTCAAAACATAAAAACACAAAAATCAAAAGAAGCAGGCTAAAAAAAGGAATCGCAGAGCTCTTCCGCTCATTGATCTAGCCTGCCGGCTAATTCGCCCAGCGTCCCTAAAGATATTTCGTAACTTTCATTGATAACGATAAAACACAAAACAAGCAGCCTAAAGGCAGGCTCTAAGGTCAAAAGATGTTTCGACCCTTAGAAACTAAAACCCTACCCAGTAATAATTGTTCTTAATCCGTAGTCTAAAATCTTTCCGGTTTGGCTTTTTACACTAAGTGTGGTGACTTGTACTTTTTCATTGGTACATAGTTCACTAGTGATTTGATGAATACGTTCGGCGTTTAAACGCGGGGAGTAGGTATTGGCAACGATAAAACCGCCTTTTGCTCGTAAGGCTAAAGCGGCTTCAATGAGTTCGGGGAATTTATTTTCGATTTTCCAACGCTCTTTTTTCGCACCAATACCAAAAGCGGGGGGATCCATCACCAGTCCTTGATATTTTTTACCGCGTTTAATCTCACGTTGAGCAAATTTAAGCGCATCTTCCAACACCCAGTGCACATCAGTTAACCCTGATGACTCCATGTTTTCTTTGCCCCATTTAATGATTTGCTTTACCGAGTCACAATGCAACACTTCTGCGCCTTGATCTCTTGCCACTAAAGAGGCCACACCCGTATAAGCAAATAAATTCAAAAAACGATCGCCAGTTTTTAAATTTTCAGCAATAAAATCCCAATTAACGCGTTGCTCAGGAAACAGTCCAACATGTTTAAACTTAGTCAGGTGTAAATTAATAGTGATGTTATTGAACTTAATCTGCCAGTCATGCTCCAAGTTACCTTGAAGTGGTTTCCACTCACCGGCACTGCTACTGCTTTCAATAAATTCGAAGTGTGCTTTTTTTAGCCACTCTTTTTTAGATAAAACTGGTTCAAAATAAGCATTCATCTCTGGGCGGATAGTATAAACATCTCCCCAGCGTTCGAGTTTTTGGCTATTACCAGCATCGATTAATTCATAGTCAGGCCAAGGGGAAGTAAAAGTGCGTTTTATCATAGGAAGTTAGCTTTTTGAAAGTGAATGAAAACTACAAGTAATAGTGCGTTTGTTCAAATTATCTCAACAAACGTGTAAATATAATAGAGACGATTTTATAGTATTGGCGTCAGGCTGTCACAGAGTTTAACTTAATTGGTGCTACAGGCGAAGTAGGTATTAACAAACATTAATACCTATAATAGACGAGCATAAATGTTACTTTTGTTATAAAGTAGCTTGATATGGATTTGATTATGAAAAATTTGATGTGTAAATTAATGGCTTATAGATTGCTCTAAAAGTTTGATTTTGTTATTGTCAGTCTTTTTTTTGTCAAAAATTTCTTTCTTAGATTAGCCTTAAGTAGGTGTTATGATTAATTTTTTACCTTTACAACGCAGTCGATTTTTACTGTTCCCTCTGCTCTTAACCCTAGCTGCTTGTACCAGTAAACCTCGAGAAGTTTATGCAACAATACCGTTAGTAACCGCTAATGATGTAAAACCAAACAAAAAACAACTACCGCCTACTTTTGCCTCTGCACTAAGTAATCCAGCAGCAAGAGCGCTGACTTACAAACAATATAAAATCACCATCGCTCCCACTTATGTCTCTGCTTTAGGGCACTCATGTCGCCAGATGGTATTTAATGAATCAAACCAAGCATCAAAAACCAGAATTGCCTGTGAAATTCCTTATAAAGAGAGTGACACACTCACAAAATCTTGGTTTTTAGAGCACGCTATTACCGAAGCAGATAATAATATCGACTTATAGCATGAACACTTATTAACAATGTTGAGCCTAATATGAATATTTTTAAAACAACCACGGTTTGGTTACTCACAAGTGTATTTATCATGCCAAATGCTTTTGCCGCTTTTGAGCCAAGCACGATTGACCTTCAAAACAGCACTAGTGCTGGCATTCCACAAATAGAAGCCAATGACGATGCCGCCAGTAGCAGTATTGGCTCTTATCAAAATCAATCTCGTTCAGGCATTTTATTACCAGGCGAAGTGGACGTAAGTGAACTATTACCTTCATCAGGTGAAGATAACCCACCGCCTTATGGCGCAAACTTATTCGCTGGTGGGTATGAAACCGAACGTGTTGACGGCTTAAACGAAAACTACCTGATCGCAGCAGGCGACCAAATCAATATCTGGATTTGGGGCGCAGTTTCCTACAGCAGTGTAGTAACCGTCGACAACCAAGGCAACATCTTCATACCTAATATCGGGCCAATCAATGTGTTAGATGTGCCAGCAAGCCAGGTAAACCAACTAGTACAATCTAAAATCAAAGCCATTTACACCAACAACGTTGAAGTTTACGTTAACCTACTAACAGCCACGCCGGTAAGCGTGTATTTATCTGGTGCAATTATTCGTCCTGGGCAATATGCAGGTATGGCATCAGACAGTGTTTTATATTACTTAAAACGTGCTGGTGGTATCGATTCTGAACGTGGCAGTTACCGCAGTATTCAAATTATTCGAGACAATAAAGTCTTAAAAGAGGTCGACCTGTACAATTTTGTACAAACGGGGCAATTACCAAGCATTACCTTTAAAGATAAAGACGTCATTCTCGTTAAACCACAAAAGTCTGCAGTGAATGTGTCTGGTGGTGTTAAAAACCCATTCCGCTTTGAGTTAAAGAAAAAACAAACCAAAGGCCGTGAGCTAGCAGAATACGCGAAACCACTGGTGAAAATAAGTCACGTAGGCGTGTTTGGTACCCGTGACACGGGGCCTTTCTCAGTTTATCTGACCTATCAAGATTTCTTAAACTACACATTACAAGACGGTGATAGCCTAGTCTTTAATGACGATAACCATGCACAAGTCATTGATGTGCAAGTATCTGGCAGCTACCTTGGCCCATCATATTTTGCCGTGAAAAAAAGCACTCGTTTACACGACCTACTTAATGCCATCCCTATCGTACCTGAGCTAACTGATAATCAATCGATTTACATCTTAAGGAAAAGTGTGGCTGAACGTCAAAAACAGATCTTAGATGACTCATTAGATAGGCTTGAACGAAGTGTCTTTACTGCTCCTGCGGCATCAGATGGAGAGGCATCGATTCGTGCAAAAGAAGCGGAACTAGTGATGCAATTTGTCGAAAAAGCGCGCCAAGTAAAACCATTAGGTAAAGTCATCGTATCCGATAATGGTGTTACAGCAGATATCTTCTTAGAAAAGGGGGATCAAATCGTCATCCCACATTACACCGACTTAATCAATGTAGGTGGTGAAGTCCTCGTTCCGCAGGCGATTGTTTATAACCCAGATGCAACTTTAGACGATTACGTTGCTTGGGCTGGCGGTTTTACTGACAGAGCTGACGATGAGCGTATCTCAATTGTGCGTGCTAACGGCATGGTGATCTTTGCTAAAGATGATAAAGAGGCTAAATCCATTAAGATAAATCGTGGTGATCAAGTATTAGTATTACCGAAAGTGGATACAAAAATCATTCAGTCTGTTAAAGATATTACACAAATTGTTTATCAAATTGCTGTTGCAGCTAATGTGGCCATTAACTAATGTACAGCCTCAACATGCAAATATTCACTGATCAGGCAGGCCTAAAACAATGGCTTTAGTTCAAAAACGCTCAACCCTGAAAGTCTGGGGAGACGTGATATTTGCCATTTTTTTACGTGAAGTTAAAAGCCAATCGACCGATAAAATTGGGCTAATTTGGACCGTGGTTTCACCTTTGATCATGATTGCGGGTATGACAGCAATGCGTACCTTATTGTCTGGTGGAGGCGATACGCACGGCATGCCAACTATGTTTTTTATGGTTTACGGCATGATTTTAATTCAATTTTTCTTAAGTGTATTAGGTAAAACGAGTGGTGCCGTACAAAAAAATAAACCTTTGTATGCCTTTAGGCAGGTACAACCTATCAGCTCAATTATCGCAATTGGCTTCTTTGAACTACTCATCAAGATTGCTGTTGTATTTGTCATTGCTTTAATTTGTTTTGTTTTGCAGATAGACATAGTCGTCCATGATGCCATTTCAGTGATCACTAACTTCTTTAAAGTGTGGTTAATAGGCGTCAGTTTAGGCACCATATTTGGCTTATCATACTGCTTTATACCGGAACTAAAAAAAATACAACAATTACTGACGCGTCCTCTGTTTTTTATCTCTGGCATATTCTTCAGTTTACAAGATATTCCAAGAGAGTATTGGCACTACCTAGATTGGAACCCTTTATTGCACGCCGTAGAATTAACTCGTTATGCGGCTTATCCAAGTTACGGTCATGAAGGGGTAAGTTATTTCTTTTTAGATATGTGTACGTTAATTAGCGTGTTTTTTGCACTCGCTTGTTATCACATCGGGTGGAAACAAGCGATAAGTCGTTAATCTCATTGCAAACAGATAACGGCTCTATTTGTCAGGCTTTAAACATTAATATTTAAAGCTTTTATTAATTTTCAAGCCTTTAGGTATTACTACCTATAGCCTTTATAGCGACTTATGTTAGATAAACGATTTAATGAGTTTAAAAATTCAATCACTCCAGCAGAGTTTAATCATGTTGAATTTTTACAAAAGAAAGCAGAGTCATTGAGAGCAACAGATCCTGAATTATCAGATCGTATTTTAATCCGAGTGAACAATCTAAAATCACAGGTTAAAAAGCAAGCTCAGCCAAAACAGCATCCACCTGTTCAAAAAACGAAAGCGACTGCTAAACCCCATTCAAAACTGACTAAACTAAAACGTTCGCCTTTCCTTGCTTGTGTTGTATTGCCCACCTTAATCTTTGCAGCTTATCAATTGTTATGGGCGACGGAGCGTTTTGAAAGTCAAGCTAAGGTGATTGTCCAGCAACCTGATAGTGCTTCAACCATGGATTCTGGGATGGCGTTATTAACGGGATTAACTGGCAGTAGTAGTGGGTCGGACCCAGAACTGGTGAAAGCTTATATCTACTCTAATGACATGGTCGAATATTTAGATAATAACATCGCCTTAAGAGAACATTACTCTCAATCTAATATCGATTTCTTTAGCCGTATTCATGATGACGATTCTAAAGAAGCATTAAACCAATATTATCAAGAACATGTCGATGTCATATTAGATGATGCTTCAGGAGTAATTACAGTCGCAGCGCAGGGATTTGATAGCCAATACGCACAGTTACTCACCAACACTATAGTAGAGAGAGCGGAGTGGTTTATTAACTCCATTGGCCATCAACTCGCTAATGCACAATTAACTTTTATGCAAGGCGAGCATAAACGCATCGAAGAACGGTTTTCTTCTGCACAAAAAGACTTATTAGTGTTCCAGCAAAAATATAACCTATTAGATCCAACTGCTGAAGGCACCGCCAAACAAACGATTACTAATACCATCGAAAGCCAAATCGCCACTAAACAGACAGAAATAAAAACCTTAAAAGCGATCATGAGTGATAGCTCTCCACAGGTACAAGGGTTAAAAAATGAGTTATCTGCATTAAATGCACAGTTAGAAGTAGAAAGAGATAAGTTGTCACAAACTGGATTAGACGAAGTGCCGGTCAGTGAACTTCTCTCTCGCTTTACTGACTATAAAATCAAAATGGATCTCGCGTTACAAGCTTATACGTCATCGCAAATCTCATTAGAAAAGTCTCGTATAGAGGCTTATCGCCAATTGAAATATTTAATTACCGTTGAAAAAGCAACCTTGAGTGAAGACAGCAAATACCCAGATGTCATCTATAACATTTCATTGTTTTTACTATTATTAAGCCTTGCTTTTGGTATCGGTAAAATAATTATTAGTACAATTAAAGAATTGAAATAACGTTATTTCAATTGTTACAAATAAATGGAAAGGAATGAGTATGAATAATAACCCATTAAACCGCAAAGGGATTATCTTAGCTGGTGGTTCAGGTACGCGACTTTATCCATTAACAAAAGTTGTGAGTAAGCAGTTGATGCCGGTTTACGATAAACCGATGATCTATTACCCACTTTCTAACCTGTTTATGGCCGGTATTACTGAAATATTAATCATTTCAACACCATTGGAACTACCACGTTTTAAAGAGCTATTAAAAGATGGTTCACAATGGGGGGTGAGCATTGAATATGTTGTACAGCCAAGTCCTGATGGTTTAGCACAAGCATTTTTATTAGCCGAAGAGTTTTTAGATGGGTCACCTGCCGCATTAATTCTAGGCGATAACTTGTTTTATGGTCATGACCTTGCTAAATCATTACAAAGAGCTAACAAACAAGAAACGGGAGCAACTGTATTTGGTTACTACGTGGCAAATCCAACGTCTTATGGTGTGGTTGAATTCAATGATGAAGGGCAAGCGATTTCGATTGAAGAAAAGCCTACAGAGCCTAAATCTTCTTACGCCGTGCCTGGTTTATACTTCTTCGATGCAGATGTTGTTGAATTCGCAAAAAATGTTAAACCGTCACCACGTGGCGAATTAGAGATCACTGATGTTATTTCTCAATACCTTGATAATAAAACATTAAAAGTAGAAGTAATGGGCCGCGGTACCGCATGGTTAGATACAGGCACATTAGATGACCTGTTAGACGCAGCACTATACATACGCGCTATCGAAAAACGCCAAGGTCTAAAAGTATGTTGCCCAGGCGAAATCGCATTCCGTATGGGATACATAGACGCAGACGGCATCAAAAAACTAGCAGAACCATTAAAAAAATCAGGTTACGGTGAGTACTTACTAAGCCTACTAGAAGTAAGAATATTACCAAGCACATAACATGTTTAGGCGCACATGGTTTAGCCTGCTTTTTTGGATTTTGTGTGTTCGATGTTAGTACAACGTAGTTGACGAAACATCTTTAAGGGGCGCTGGGTGAATTAGCCGACAGGCTAGAGCAATGAGCGGAAGAGCTCTGCGATTCCTTTTTTCAGCCTGCTTGTTTTGAGCTGAGTGTCGCGCAAGTTACGACACATCTTTAGGGGCGCTGGCTTCAGCCTGCTTCTTTTGATTTTGTTTTTTTGTGTTTTGATTTTAAATGTAGCCTTTCGAACTTGAGCTTTTATATTTGAATAAAGCGTAGCTAAAAACGTATGCGGTAACTCGCATACTGGCAGGCTGAAGCCAGCACCCCGGCTATCAAACGTTGTTTGATAGCTATCGCACTGCTATGCAATGAGCGAAGGTGTTGAATTTTGATGTGACGTAATTGACGAATAATATAGTAAGTTACGAAACATCTTTAGGGGCGCATGCTTCAGCTTGCAGTGTTTTTTGTGTTGATTGATTTTGAATGTAATGCTTTTAACGAACTGCATGGTAAGTTTCGATGTTTTTGGGGCGCTGGCTTCAGCCTGCTTCTTTTGACTGTAGTTTTTTGAACTTGAGCTTTGATTTCGAATGAAGCGTAACTAACAACAGTATGCGATAACTCGCATACTGGCAGGCTAAAGCAAGCGCCCCAAGTATCAAGCTTCGCTTGATAGCTATCGCACTGCTATGCGATGAGCGAAGGTGTTGAATTTGAATGTAGCCTTTAGTCATTCACGGCTCGCTTTGCTTAGCGATGCTAATCGTTGTATGCGATAACTCGCATACTGGCAGGCTGAAGCCAGCGCCCCGGCTATCAAACGTTGTTTGATAGCTATCGCACTGCTATGCAATGAGCGAAGGTGTTGAATTTTGATGTGACGTAATTGACGAATAATATAGTAAGTTACGATACATCTTTAAGGGGCGCATGCTTCAGCCTGCTTCTTTTGATTTTGTTTTTTTGTGTTTTGATTGTGCTGTTTTAGTCATTCACGGTTCGCTTTGCTCAGCGATACTAATCGTTGTATGCGATAATTCGCATACTGGCAGGCTGAAGCATGCGCCCCGAGTATCAAGCTTTGCTTGATAGCTATCACAGTGTTATGCGATGAGCGAAGGTGTTGATTTTGACTGTTAACTTGTAACTTTAACCTTTTAACTTGTAACTTTAGCCTTTTAACTTGTAACTTATAACTGAGTGTATTTATGAAATTTATTGAAACGAATATTCCTGATGTGAAAATTATCGAACCACAAGTGTTTGGTGACGAACGTGGCTTCTTTATGGAAACATTCCGCACCACATTATTTAACGAACATTGTGGTGAACGTGAGTTCGTACAAGAGAACCACAGTAAATCGAGTTACGGTATTCTACGCGGTCTACATTACCAAACCGAAAACACCCAAGGTAAGCTAGTGCGTGTCACCAAAGGTGAAGTATTTGACGTTGCCGTAGATATGCGTAAAGACTCTCCAACATTCGGACAATGGGCTGGTGTATTACTTTCAGCTGAAAACAAACGCCAACTGTGGGTGCCTGAAGGCTTTGCACACGGATTTTACGTCACTACTGACGAAGCTGAATTCGTCTATAAATGTACAGACGTTTACAACCCAAACGCAGAAGTCTCTCTAAAATGGGACGATTCATCACTGAGCATTGATTGGCCAATCGCAGCAGATAAAAAACCATTACTCTCTGCCAAAGATGAAGCAGGTTTAAGCTTTACTGATGCACCAAAGTTTTAATTAATGCGCATCTTTATATCAATAGTGTCGCACCGCCATCATGATGTGATCATCAACCTAGGCACTATTAAGGCACTCTCGAAATACGATGAAATCACTGTCGTCTGTCGAGATAATGATCCCGTTGGCAAGTTAAAAAAATATTGTGACAAGTACAATGCACACTACCTTGCTAATGGGCATGAACAAGGCTTTTCTGCTAACAATAATGCCAATTACATGCATTGTAAGTTTGAGTTAGGGATGGAAGAAGATGACTACTTTATTCTACTAAACCCAGATGTATTTATTACCCAGCGAAATATACTCGAGCTGATTGATGTACTAAAAAACCAAACCATTAATTTAGGTGTCGGAAACTTATTTTTAGACAGAGAAGAGATGGTGCAAGACGATAATATTCGTCTTTACCCTAAATTCTCCAGCTTTGTTAAAACCTACTTACTAAACGATCGCTCAACCATGGTTAACAGAAAAAGAGGACTTGCTAACAATAGAGAATATTGGGCGAGTTGTGCTTTTATGATCATCAAAGCGGACCTGTATAATCAACTCAATGGCTTAGATGAGCGCTATTACATGTATTGTGAAGATATCGATTTCAGCTTCAGAGCGAATAAAGCGGGTTTTCCATTACAATATTTAGAGAACGTTAAAGCGGTGCATTTTAGACGTTGTGCCAGTAAGCAGTTTATGAGCAAATACTTCTTTTGGCATGTACAAAGCGTTTTCAAATACTCCTTCTCTAAAAAACAAGAAACCGCACTTACGTCGCGCCTTGAATATCAGAATAGATATAAAAAATGATCGATATCGTACTCGCCACCTATAACGGAGAACGTTTCTTAGCTGAGCAGATACAGTCAATTCAAGCTTGTATCGATTATCACGCTTTAGTCTCACGTTTAATTATTGTGGATGATGGTTCAACGGATAACACACTCAACCTTGTTACGCAGCTAGCTAAACAAGATCAGCGCATAGAGCTACATCTCAATGAAAGTGGTTTACACGGCCCAAGTCATAATTTCGGCTATGGGTTAACTAAAACCTCGGCGAACTACCTCATGTTGTGCGATCAAGATGATATTTGGTTCCCTGAAAAAATCAGCGCTTCGATACAGCACTTAAAACAAGCAGAAAACAGATTACCGTCTCATACGCCAATATTAGTCTTTAGTGACAAGCAAATTGTTGATCAAAATTTGCAACTCATTTGCGATAGCTACTTTAGCTTAAAGAACATCAGCAAAGATTGGCATCGCACATTTAAACAGCTATGCCAACAGAACGTCGTCTCAGGCTGTACTACCTTATTTAATCGTGCATTAATGGATAAAGCTTTGCCAATACCAGAGCAAGCTTACATGCATGATTGGTGGTTAGCACTGGTGGCGCATCGTTGCGGATATATAGTGTTTATCGACAAAGCATTGATCCAATATCGTCAACATCATCACAACACTATTGGTGCACGTGAACGCAGTGTTATCTCGTTGTTTTTAAAATTTACTCACCATTTACGCCAATTTAAAAAAAGCCAACAAGGCATTATTAATCAAGCAATTGCCTTTAAACAGTTCGAACAAAAAAATAAATTAAGTGAGAATGAAACCCTCGCTATTTTGAGTAGTCTCAGTGACGCGACTTTGTGCAAAAAAATGTCTTATTTTTGTAAAGGGAAAGTGACTCGATCTCATTTTTTCGGTAAAGTAGCGCTCTTAGTATCACTTTTGGATAGTAAAAAAAAACAAAAGTAATAAAAAAATAATTTAAAACAAGTAAGGTTGCTATGAAAGTATTAATTACAGGGAAGGGCGGTCAGCTCGCGTGGGAATTAGAGAAGCTAGCACCACAAGGCATACAATTACTTAGTTGTTCAGTTGAAGAGCTTGATATCACCAATGCAGATCAAGTGAATCAAACCATCACGCAATTTCAACCTGATGTTGTTATTAATGCCGCTGCTTATACTGCCGTCGATAAAGCTGAAAGTGATACAGAAACCGCTTACGCTGTGAACGACTTGGGCAGTGAATATATCGCTACTGCTTGTAAAAAGGTATCAGCAAAACTGATCCATGTCTCTACCGATTTTGTCTTCGATGGCACGAAAACCACTCCTTATCAAACGGATGATCCCGTTAATCCTATTAATGTTTATGGCGCATCAAAGCTAGCCGGCGATCGTAAAGTCAATACTATTCTAGGTGAACAAGCGACTATCATTCGTACCGCTTGGGTCTACTCCGTCAATGGCAATAACTTCGTTAAAACCATGCTACGTTTAATGGCTGAAAAAGAGCAACTAGGCATCGTTTATGATCAAGTCGGCACCCCAACCTGGGCAAAAGGCTTAGCAGAAATGATCTGGTCGTTAGTAGATAAAAGTGGCAAGGTACAAGATGAAAGGAACAAGGAAAACATTGAACCTTTAAGCGAAGTGCCCTTGAACCTTTCTTCTTCAGCCACCCTGCTACACTGGACTGATGCCGGCGTGTGTTCATGGTATGACTTTGCGGTAGCCATTCAAGAACTGGCCATTGAAAAAGGTATGTTGGATAAAGCCATCCCAGTACGACCAATTCCCGCTAGCGCCTACCCAACACCAGCAACAAGACCCAGCTTTAGCGTCATCGATAAAAGTACTGCAGAACAAGCGAGTGGCGTAGAAACAAAGCATTGGCGCAAGCAGCTATCAACTATGATGGATGAACTCGCCGAAAGTGAGAGGTAAAAGGTACAAGGTTAAAGGAATAAGGTGCAAGGAGCGAGGTTAAAGGTATAAGAGTTCGGGTGCAAGGTGAGGACTATTGTTCTTTGAACCTTTTTTATATTAAGGGGGGCTCATGCGATTTGAAGATTTAGATGTGTGGAAACGTTCTGCCAGGTTATCTGCTGAAATATATAAATATTTCCAAGCTTCAAAAGACTTTGGCTTTAAAGATCAAATCACACGCTCCTCACTTTCAGTTCCATCTAATATTGCAGAGGGCTATGAAAGAAAAAGTGACAAAGAGTTTGTTAACTTTCTGTCGTATGCCAAAGGCTCATGCGGTGAGCTAAGAACTCAAATTTATATTGGTATTAAAATTAACTACATAGAAAAAGAAATAGGCATGCTTTGGGTAAAAGAAGCAGAAGAAATATCAAGAATGATAGCGGGTTTAATGGCAGTGAAAAAGGGAAGTTGAAGGTGCAAGGTTAAGGGTGCTTCGCTTCAAGATGCAAGGAATAAGGTACAAGGCGCAAGCTTTAAGGAACAAGGCGCAAGCTTTAAGGAACAAGGCACAAGATGGAAGGCATAAGGCGATAACTGTTTTCCTTGAACCTCGAGAAAGAGGTAAGTGTGCTTCGCTTCAAGATGCAAGGAACAAGGCGCAAGCTTTAAGGAACAAGGCATAAGGCGCAAGGAGCAAGATGGAAGGCATAAGGTGATAACTGTTTTCCTTGAACCTTTTACCTTGAACCTCGAGAAAGAGGTAAGTGTGCTTCGCTTCAAGATGCAAGGAGCAAGGCATAAGGTGATAACTGTTTTCCTTGAACCTTTTAACTTTTACCTTGAACCTTGTCTCTTGAACCTTGAGTCTCTCACAAAGAATACAATTTTAAGCTCAAAAGGTAGTAACAAGATATGGAAAAACGAAACTTATTAGTAACTGGCGGTGCTGGTTTTATCGGCGCAAACTACGTTCTATATTGGCTTGCAAACAACCCACAAGACAAAATTGTGGTATTAGACGCCTTAACCTATGCAGGTAATCGCGAAAGCTTAGCGTCTGTTGAAGATAACTCAAATTTTGTATTTGCTCATGGCGATATTTGTGACACTGCGTTAGTAGAAAGTCTATTAAAAGAGCATAAGGTTGATACTTTAGTGCATTTTGCAGCTGAGTCTCATGTAGATCGTTCAATCACTGGGCCAGATGCCTTTATTGAAACCAATATTATTGGTACATACAGCTTATTAAAAGCAGCGAAGAAAGTATGGATTGATGATCCGAAAGCAGATGGTAAAGCGCCGCTTAAACATCGTTTCCACCATGTTTCTACGGATGAAGTCTACGGTGAATTAGGTCCTAAAGATCCAGCCTTTACCGAAGATACAGCTTACGCACCAAATTCGCCTTATTCAGCGTCTAAAGCGGCAAGTGACCATTTAGTGCGTGCTTATCATCATACTTACGGTTTAGAAGTAACGACGTCAAACTGTTCAAATAACTATGGCCCGTACCATTTCCCAGAAAAACTGATCCCATTAATCATTACTAATATCCTGCACGATAAACCATTGCCGGTTTACGGTGACGGTCAACAAATTCGCGACTGGTTATACGTAGAAGATCACGCTCGTGGTATTGAGCTTGTATTAAATAAAGGTCGTTTAGGTGAAAACTACAATATCGGTGGTCATAATGAATGGGCGAATATCGATATCGTGAAACTAGTTTGTAAGCTTATGGGGGAGTTTTTTGCTAAGGATCCGGCTCTCGCATCTCGTTTCCCGCAGGCTAAAGCCGTATTAGTAGACCAAGCTTCCTCGCTTATTACCTTTGTTGAAGATCGCGCAGGCCATGACTGGCGTTATGCGATTGATGCAACAAAAACCAATACAGAGTTAGGTTACAAACCTGTCGAATCTTTTGAAACAGGTATTCGTAAAACCATCGAGTGGTACTTAAAAAATGAGGCTTGGTGGAAGGAATTATTGTAAATGAGTATTTTTAAACTTAACAACACAATCATGAATAGTGCTTGGGGTTGTGAAAAAAGCATGACTGAGCTGTTTGGTTATGAAAATTCACACAATAAACCAATGGCTGAACTTTGGATGGGGGCGCATCCTAAAGCTCCCTCTTTGATCCAAAGTGAAGGGGAAACTATTGCGTTAGATGCCTATATCGCCTCGAAGCCTGATACCGTATTAGGCACATCATGTGCTGAGCGTTTTCACAACCGTCTGCCTTATTTATTTAAAGTGTTGTCTGCAAAGTCACCTTTATCGATTCAAAGTCACCCTAATAAGCAACAAGCTGAAGATGGGTGGGCACGTGAAAATTTGCTTGATATCCCATTGGATGCGGCACATCGTAACTATAAAGATGATAACCATAAGCCAGAATTAGTTTTTTCTATTACGGAGTATCATGCATTAAATGGGTTCAGAGAATTTGATGTCATTATTAGCCTATTTGAACGCATTGAGAGTGACCTTATTCGACCTTTATTGACTGAGTTTAAAAACCAGCAACAGTCAGCAGGGTTAAAGCAATTTTATCAAAGTATCTTAACGCATCCCGATAAAACGAAGTTCGTGGCGGAAGTATTAGAAGGTTGTGCGCAACAGTTAAACAATGAACTCCTATCGGAAGAAGCATTAAACGCTTACCAGTTAGTAATATCGTTAAATGACTATTACCCTAACGATATTGGTATTACATCAGCGTTCATACTGAATTACATTATTCTTGCGCCAAATGAAGCAATGTATTTAAAAGCAGGTACACCGCATGCTTACCTAAAGGGCACTGGGTTAGAGTTAATGGCCAATTCAGACAACGTACTGCGCGGTGGTTTAACGCCTAAACACATTGATGTCCCTGAATTAATGTCGACAACTGTGTTTGAAGCGACGCCTTTAGCGGAATTAAAATTAAAACCAAGGTTAGCACGTAATAACCAAGAGCATATTTACGTTACACCAGCCATAGACTTTCAGTTTAGTATTTTAGAGGTCACTGAAGCAGGTGGCACTATTGAGGTTAATAGTGCGGAAATATTATTTGTTGTGGAGGGGAAATTAACACTCAAAGGGGCGACAGAAAACGAGCGAGAATCATTGCTTGAAAAAGGCGATAGTTATTTTGTTTCTGCCCAATGTAAACAATATGTTGTACAAGGTAATGCAAAAATAGCAAGAGCTATAACACCTAGTGCGTAGTTAATTTTAAAAGCAGTATAACTCTGCTGAGTCATACTGCTTTGTCATTTTATAAACAATTTATGTTTTAATATTAAAGGGAAATTATGATTTTACCTGTAATTATGTCAGGCGGAAACGGGTCGAGACTTTGGCCATTATCGCGTAAACAGCACCCAAAGCAATTTCTTTCATTAGTGGGTGAAAGCACGATGTTGCAAGAAACGATCTTGCGCTTAAAAGGGTTAAAAACGCTTGCCCCTACTATTATTTGTAATAAAGGGCATCGTTTTATTGTTGCTGAACAGCTGAATGAAATTGATGCGTTAGGCGGTGAGATATTATTGGAGCCACAAGGGCGTAATACTGCTCCTGCTGTTGCATTAGCGGCAATTAAGGCGATTGAGAAAGGTTCAGATCCATTACTATTAGTGTTAGCTGCTGATCATGTTATTAGTGATGTCCCTGCTTTCCATAATGCGATAGCACAAGCTGAAAAATGTGCCAAGGAGGGACGATTAGTGACATTTGGTATCGTCCCTGATAAGCCTGAAACAGGTTACGGTTATATCCGTAGTAGTCAAAAAATTCAAGACAGTGAATGTTTGCTAGTTGAAGAGTTTGTAGAAAAACCAAACTTTGAAACCGCAACACGTTATGTTGAGTCTGGTGAGTACTTTTGGAATAGCGGTATGTTTTTATTTAAAGCCAGCACCTACATTCAAGAGCTTGAAAAACACCAACCAGAAATATTAACAGCTTGTAAAGCTGCGGTAGAAAATGCCGTCACGGATTCAGAATTTATTCGTGTTGATGCCGAATCATTTTTAACCTGTCCTGATGATTCAATCGATTACGCTATTATGGAACAAACTGAACATGCTGCTATGGTGCCTTTAAATGCCGGTTGGAGTGATGTTGGTTCATGGTCTTCTATTTGGGAAGTCAAAGAGAAAGACCAGCAGCAAAATGTAAAACGTGGAGATATCAAAACCATTGATACCAGTGGTTGTTTAATTGATGCACGTGACAAATTGGTTGCGACGGTTGGTGTGAATAATTTAGTGATCATTGAAACCAGTGATGCCGTGTTAGTGGCCGATCAGTCACGAGTACAAGACGTTAAAAAAATAGTAGAAGAACTTAATAGAGAAAAGCGTTCTGAGTCAGTACAACATAGAACGGTTTATCGCCCTTGGGGCCACATCAATCTATTACAACGTGGTGAGCGTTATAAGTCTAAGCAGGTGACGATTAAACCGCATGCGCGTTTATCTTTACAAATGCATTATCACAGAGCTGAGCATTGGATTGTGGTATCGGGTACTGCAAAAGTATTGTGTGACAACAAAGAGTCATTAATTACTGAGAATCAATCCACGTATATTCCAATTGGTGCAGCACATGCCATTGAAAATCCAGGTAGCATTCCTTTAGTGATGATGGAAGTGCAAACAGGATCCTATATTGCACAAGATGATATAGTGCGCTTAGAAGATTTATATGGTTTTGATAAAGATTAAACTGAATTTTTAAAGTTAGAATGTGGCTATTTTCGTATGTATATAAATGAAAATAGCCACCCTATATTTATACTGTATGTAGTTTAAAGTTTAACTCTAATGGTTGTAGGTTGTTATGAAGCTTATTGTTCATATTGGTACAGAAAAAACTGGAACTAGCTCTATTCAAAATGCTTTATTTGAAAATAAAGTGCTGCTTTTAAAAGCCGGTTTTTATTTTTCACAATGTGCAGGTAACAGAAATAACATACAATTTCCGTTAAGTTGCATGGGCCATGACCGAGAAGATGAAGACCACTACTTTACTAGAAACGGCATAACAACTAGCCAGCAAAGAGGGCAATACTACAACGATTTAAAAAAAAATTTTGTAGATGAAGTAAATGCTTTAAAAGATATACATACAGTCATTATAAGCAGCGAACATTTTCACTCTTTGTTAGTGAACGTGCAAGAGGTAGAAACCTTTAAGGCTTTGCTGGGTAATATGTTTTCTAGTATAAAAATAGTGTGTTACTTAAGGGATCAAGTAGCTACTTGTATATCGCATTACTCCACTAGAATAAAAACAGGTGATAGCGATGAATTAAGTACTTTTATTCAAAGGTGCTCACCACAAAATCCTTATTATAACTATCTTGATTTGCTTGATAGGTGGAGCGCTGTATTTGGTAAAAGTAATTTAGTTGTTGACTTATTTGATAAAAAAAATCTTAAAAATAATGATATAGTCGATGATTTTTTTTACAAAATAGAGTTTGATGCACCGCAAGCTAAAATTGTACGCTCAAAGCAAATTAATCAATCACTTAATTACATAGGTCAGTGTTTGTTAAAAGCAATAAACAGTGACCCAACTATAAAAAAACCGCTTAATCCTGCTGTTAGTAAGTTTATAGATACGCAGTATTCAGGGAAGGCGGGAAATGTTGATGGGCCAACATATCAACGCCTATTTCAACAATTTAAAGTGATTAATACCCAAGTTGCGTTGAAGTATTTTAATAAAAAAACGCCGATGTTTTTGCCTTCTCTACCCCAAGAAAAGCATAAAAATGAGGAGGCTGAACAAGTGATTAAAGATTTATTCCCGTTAATACAATTACTAATATGTTCAACAACTGATGATATTTATGCTGATATATGCAGAGATGTTGCAATTAAACTTGAAAATGCGGAAATAGATGCAGCTTATAATTTAATGAGTCTAGCGCACAAAATAAGGCCAGAAGGGCCTACCATTAAAAGTAAATTACGGCTCTATAGCGGCTTAATTAATGAAGCAACTAAACTATAAATAAGGTGAAATAAGTAATGAAACTTATTGTTCATATAGGAACTGAAAAAACAGGGACAAGCTCTATCCAAGAGGCTTTACAAAGTAATAGAGCTCTACTTATTAAAAATGGGTATTACTTCTCACAATGTGGCGGTAAAATTAATAACTTAAAGTATCCCCTTTATTGTATGGATGAAAGCCGAGATGATCCTTACTTTAAAAATAATAATATTAACACTATAGAAAAAAGGCGAGAGTTTAAAAGTAACTTTGAACAAGCCTTCGAAAATGAAGTTGAAAGTCTACCTAGCAATATTCATACAGTAATAATTAGTAGTGAACATTTTCATTCATTATTAATTAATCAATCTGAAGTTGACTTAATGAAAAGTTTGGTAGCAAAATATTTCAATGACGTAAAGGTCATTTGTTATCTTAGAGAGCAGGTAAATACTTGTTTATCACATTACTCAACAAGTATAAAAACAGGAGGGTCTAGTGAATTAAGTAACTTTATAAAAAAATGCTCACCACAAAACCCTTATTACAACTACCTTGATTTACTTGATAGGTGGAGCGCTGTATTTGGTAAAAGTAATTTAATTGTTGGCTTGTTTGATAAAAAAACACTTAAAAATAACGATATAGTCGACGACTTTTTTTACAAAATAGAGTTTGATACATCCCAAACCAAAATTATACGTTCACAACAAACTAATCAATCACTTAATTACATTGGTCAGTGTTTGTTAAAAGCAATAAACAGTGACTCAGCAATAAAAAAACCACTTAGCCCAGCGGTTAGCAAGTTTATACATGTTCAGTATTCAGGCAAAGGGGAGAATGTTGATGAAACTACATACCAAAAACTATTCCAACAATTTAAAGTGATTAATACCCAAGTTGCCTTAAAGTATTTTAATAAAAAAACGCAGTTGTTTATGCCATCTCCACCTCAAAAAAGTTATAAAAATGAAAATGTCGAACATGTAGTCAAAGATTTATTACCGTTAATACAATTGCTATTAAGTTCAACAATTGATGATAGTTATGCTGATGTATGCAGAGATGTAGCAATAAAATTTGAGAATACGGAAATAGATACAGCTTATAAGTTAATGAGTCTAGCACATAAAATAAGGCCAGAAGGACCTACCATTAAAAATAAATTACAGCTCTATAGCGACTTAATTAATGAAACGACTAAACTATAAAATAAGGTGAGATAAGTAATGAAACTTATTATTCATATTGGTACTGAAAAAACAGGTTCTTCATCAGTACAACAATGGGGCTCACAAAATAGAGAACTATTGAAAGAGGCTGGTGTGTTTTATTCCGAGTCATTAGGTGTGCTCGATCATAGAAAAGCAAGTGTGTATGCTCGCTTATCGAACGAACCTGATGATGGTTTTACTCGCTATGGTATTGAAAGCGTAGACCAACACGAGCAATTTAAGCGCCAGGTTGAGCAAGATTTAGCTAAAGAAGTTGAGTGTGCTCAAAGTCTAAATAGCCGTTACTTTTTTGTATCGAGTGAGCATTTTCACTCCAGAATCGATAATATCGCTATGGTTGAAGAGGTAAAGAAGCTATTTACTCCTTACTTTGACGATATAGAAATACTTGCTTATATCAGGCCCCAAGCAGAATTATTCCAAAGTCGAGTCTCAGTAAATATTCGTAATTTAGATATATTTGAAAGTGAGCTTGATAATAAGTGGCAAAAAGATATTACTTATTTTGATAATTTTGCTATGTGGCAACGTTGGTCAACGGTATTTAATCAAGTTACATTTAAGCCCTTTAACAAACACAAAAATGTTGTTGCAGATATAGCTGAAATAGTTGGTGTAGGTTTAGCCGACTTTGAAACCCCTGCGAGGGTAAACGAAAAACTCGACTATAGAATGGGGTTAATTGCTCATCAATTAAATGAAGCAATTGAATCAATCTCAATGAAAAAAGAATTACTTAACTTATATTTTGAACAAATAGAGTGTAAGGAGCCTATAACCATATCGAGAGCGCTTGCGTCGAAAATTAATGCGTTTTATCGAGAGTCGAACTTAAAGTTTTGTGAAGCTAACCCTCATTTTTCACTTACTGATGTTGAAGCTGATTTAAAAAAGTTTCCTGTTGATGGGACTGCTGAAAAAATGTTTGAGCAAAGCGATACTATTGAATTTTTAGTGGAAATACTAATACGTAATTATTGCGAAATTAATATTGCACAGTGTGAAAATGAGTTTATAAAAATAGAACGTGCATTAGCAAGGGGGAATCCGAGTAATGCAGCTGCTTTTAGAGTGAAATTACTTAGTTTATTAGCAAAGTTTGATGGTATTAATTTTGAAAGTAAATACAACTTAAAACGCGTTAGCGATAAAGTGAACGCGTTAAAAACTAAGTTACAGACAGTAAAAATATAAGGCATGGAATAATGAAAGTTTGGGTAGATGGACAATGTTTTCAAACAGGCAGTAATGTGCGCGGAATTGGCCGTTATGTTATTGATTTTATAAAAAAGATGGCAGAAAAGGAAGTTGATCTAGTTGTCTCTTTAAATGGTTCAATGAAACAGGAGACCGTTGCAGCAAGGCACTATATCAAAAAGGTTGTTCCTGATTGTGATATACAGATTTGGTACGGTATTACACCTGATGGAGAAGTTAGACGAGGTTACTGTACAGAGCGCATGACAGATGAGCATATTTTAGCCGATCATATTAATATGATTAAGCCTGACATTGCGATTTCCCCTAGCCCTTTCGAAGGTTCTGTTGATTGCTCTAACCCCTTTATTAAGACTGCCTATGTTGATAAAAGTATTTTAACGTCATGCATTTTTCATGATGCGATTCCACATCGATACCCTGATGTTTATTTACAAGATGAGAATGCTCATAAATTGTATTATCGTCGTTTTGATGAAATTGCTAACTTTGATGTGGTGCTGTGTAACTCTCAATTTACTGAAGATGAGTACCAAGATATTTATCAACAAAAAAATAGTGTTGCCATCTCAGCGGGTTTATCTGATGAAATTCAATCTCTCATCAATGACTGGGTTTATGATGAAAACTCACTGGCTCAACAGTATGGTGATTATATAGTCTATGTAGGCGGCATGGACTGGCGTAAAAACGTGCCTTGTTTAGTCAAAGGCATGGCTAATTTACCTGCATGTCGTTCAGGTGAATTAAAATTAGTGTTAGTAGGGGATTTTGGTGATGAATATATTACACCTTTACGTGCTATTTTTGATGAATATGATATTCCACAAACTTGTTTAGTAACGACCGGTTATATCTCTGATAAAGAGCTTGTTGATCTCTATAAAAATGCTGTTGCTGCTGTTCAACCTTCACGTATGGAAGGTTTTGGTTTAGGTGCATTAGAGGCAATGGCTTGTGGTACTCCTTTCTTTTCGGCTGCGGGCGGTGCGGTTGAAGAAGTGGTACAAAATGAAGCACAATTATTTGATCCTGATGTTCACCATACACTGACCCATCTTTTACAAAAATTATTATCAGAGCCTCAATTTAAAGAAGCCATTATTAGCCACGGTTATCATCGAGCGTCGACCTTCTCTTGGGAAAAAGCGGTTGACTTAAGTATTGATGCATTTTACAAGGCGTTAAATAAACGTCCAGTTTCACCTTCTACGGAAGTTTTAGCTGACAACTTTGTTGAAAATGAAGTTGAGTCCCGCCTTATTATGGATGTGACATCAACGGCACAAAGCCCTGTGTTATCAGGCATTCAGCGTGTGATGCATAACTTATCAAAAGCAGCCTTAAAACAAAATGCAACTGAGCATAATCAAACAGTTTTAAGTTATTGTCGAGATGCTTCTGGTTGGTATGCTCTGTCTGAATTAAGTAAACCTGCCGTCAAACTAACGCCTCAAAATAGAATTGCATTTCAACGTAATGACTCATACTTATTGCTGGATAGTTCTTGGACCTTCATTGAAGGGCAAGAGCCTAGATTAGCCGATGCGTTAGTCTGCGGTGAAGAAGTGGTACATGGTATTCATGATATTGGACCGTTAACCATGTCGGCGATGACTGATGAAGGTATGCCGCCGGCGTTTAGACGTTGGTTTGAATTTGTACTGGGGTATTCAACGGGGATTGTCTGTGTTTCACGCGCGGTAGCCGACGAAGTTTATCAGCTTATTGAAGATATTAAATTACCTCGTCCAATGAAAATTGGTTACTTTCGTTTAGGGGCTGATTTTGCTGATGTTGAGCCTGATGCTGCTGAACTTGGTTTTGTTAAAACGCGTCCGACCTTTTTAATGGTAGGGACTATTGAACCACGCAAAGGGCAATACTACGGTTTAAAAGCCTTTGAGAAATTATGGGAACAAGGTGTTGACGTTAACTTAGTGATTGTGGGTAAAGCAGGTTGGGATACAAAACTACTACAAGCGATGCTGGAAAATCACCCTGAACGAGAAAAACGTCTGTTTTGGCGTCAAGGCATCTCCGATGCTGGATTAGCTGCCGTTTACCAAGAAGCTGATGCGCTTATTATGACCTCTTACCTTGAAGGGTTTGGTTTACCTGTGGTCGAAGCGGGGCGTAAAAACTGCCCTGTTATTTTGGCTGATTTACCGGTATTCCGTGAAGTTGGTGAAGGGGCGCCTAAAGCCACTTATTTTGAGACAGGCTCTGCTACATCGTTGGCAAATACGATTGTAGAATATATTGAGACCGAGTTAGATGATGACCTCAAATCAGTTGAAGTGAGCTGGCCAAGTTGGGATGAAAGTGCACAGGAAATTAAAGACGTTGTGTTAAATGGTAACTGGCATAAATATTATGAGCCTGAACAAGTATTACCAAATACACGTTTTGATGATGTTGGTGAAATTTATACACTTAAAGCGTTAAATGAGCATGAAACAGCACATTCATTGAATATTGCAGAAGGACCATTCTTGTCAGATGACGGTTCTCACTTACGTATTGCTGTTGCGGTGAAAAATTTAAGTGAAAATTTGTGGTCAAGCAATTTAGGACATCCTGCAGGTAGAAATATCAATCTGAGTTATCATTTATATGATAAGGCCGGAAACATTTTAAATTACGATAACCCACGCACTCATATACCGTTTGTATTGCCAGTGGGTAATGAAATTATTATGCCAATTCGTGTGGATACAGATTGGTTACTAAAAGGTGCTCACTCTGTTGGTATAGAGCTTGTGCAAGAAGGTGTTCGTTGGTTTGGTAATGAGTTAAATCTATTATTGACACAGCCTTATGTGGCTGATGCTCATGTAGAGCTTGCTCCGGCAGAGGTTAAGTTAAGTGCGCCTCAATTGGTTTATTTCCGTGGACCTTTTGGGCCCGCTTTAGACACAGAGCAATACTTTTTATTCTCTGTGATTAATAGTGAAAAGTTTGCTTTACCTTATTACGACCAAGATAAAGCGCCACTCTTTACTTATGCTTTAGTGGATAAAGAAGGTAATAAATCTAACAAAGGTGTTTGGGCTGTTAGTCACTTTGATTGTGTTGAAGCTTATAATTCTGGTTATATTGGTCTATTTACTAATGCTAAGCATATTGAAGCTTCTGAATTTATTGAAGTTACTTATCAAGATCACGCGTGGCGTTTTGATCTAGCAACTCATGAAATTGAGCAATTAAAAGTTGAGCCTAAAGTTCAGGTTGACGACTTTGCTTGGATGGAACCATTAACTGCTGATAATGCGACAACTCAAGAATTATCTGCGTCATTTTCATCAGACTCCGCTATTACATTACGTGGCTTTAATGAGTTAGAAGGCTCGCATGTGTGGATGTCTGAAATGACTGGTGAAATCGATATCAGCAACTTGATTAAAGAAAAAACATTAATGACTAAAGTGAGAGTCGTTTGTTCTCCATTTAAACAAATTCAAGGTCCTGTTGAACTTCATCTCTTTTTTGGCAAACAACTCATTGAGAATAAAATTATTTCAAGTGATTTTATGGAATACATCTTCGACATTAATAAAGACCAAATGCGCGCGTTAATTAAAAATCAATATCGTATTAAGTTTGTTACTAATGGTCATGCTCAAGAGCTCGGTGGAGAGCGTATGCTGTCAATCTGTTTTGCGAATATTTCATTCACCACCCTGAACGCTAATAAATAGTTAAGGTTTATATTTTTATGTTAATAACATCTCAAGTAATTAAAGCATCAGGCGTTGGCTTTGGCACAAGTGGTGCTCGTGGGTTAGTAACTGATTTTACTAGTAATACATGTGCAGCTTTTACTGCTGCATTTATCGATGTCATGAAAGGTGGTTTTGACTTCACTAAAGTGGCACTAGCAATAGATAATCGTCCAAGTAGCCCTGACATCGCAAAAGCTTGTGCAGCAATGCTGGTTCAAGTAGGGCTGGAAGTTGTCTATTACGGTGTTGTCCCTACTCCTGCGTTAGCTGCAACTGCAATGGCAGAGAAAATACCATCAATTATGGTGACGGGAAGTCATATTCCTTTTGATAGAAATGGGCTTAAATTTTATCGTCCAGATGGTGAAATCGACAAGCAAGATGAGGCGTTGATATTAGATAATAATGCTTCATTTGAAGAGATTACCTCTCTTGATGAGTTAAGTGTTAACCCGGCGGCTGCAGAGCAATATATCGAACGTTACACATCGTTATTTGATCATGGTGTATTGGCGGGTAAAAAAGTAGGTATCTACGAGCATTCAAGTGCTGGTAGAGACTTGTATGCTGATATTTTTACTAAACTAGGCGCTAGCGTTACTGCATTAGAACGTTCGGATGTGTTTGTCCCTATTGATACTGAAGCGGTAAGTGATGAAGACGCGCTTAAAGCACGTAACTGGTCTACCGAACATCAATTCGATTTTATTTTTTCTACGGATGGTGATGGCGATAGACCATTAGTGGCTGATGAAAATGGCGATTGGTTAAGAGGCGATATTTTAGGGCTTCTTTGTGCGCAATTACTTGACATTGAAGCGCTTGCAATACCTGTTAGTTGTAATACTGCTGTTGAAAAGTCTGCTAGTTTTAAACAAGTTACTCGTACAAAGATTGGTTCTCCTTACGTCATTGCGGAGTTTGCTACATTAAACTCAGAGTTTGCTAGTGTTGCAGGTTTTGAGGCAAACGGTGGCTTTTTGTTAGGTTCAGATATTACGATTAATAATAGTCGTTTAACTGCGTTACCAACGCGAGATGCTGTTCTTCCTGCGATAGTGTTATTGGCATCAGCAAAGCAAGTTGGTGTATCTCAATTGGTTGCAAGTCTACCACAGCGCTTTACTGCAAGTGACCGTATTAAAGAGTTTGAGACTCAACGTAGTCTGTCAATTATTGCTGAAGGTATTAATGACCCGAAAGCGCTATTAGCACAGCTTGGTTATGATGATTCCGTTACTCATGTTGATGTCACTGACGGCTTACGTTTAACACTGGATAATAATGATGTTGTTCATTTACGCCCATCAGGTAATGCACCTGAATTGCGTTGTTATGCAGAAAGTGAGACAGAAAAGCAAGCAAGGGCTTACGTTCAACAAGTATTAACTAAAATACAATTGATATAACTTTTATTATATAGACGTTAATTTTTTGAATTAAAAGGGAAAATTGGATTTTCCCTTTTTTATAAGATTTATTTTAATCAGTATAACTGCTATAACAAGGTTGCTAACTTAGGCGCTTTATTAAATTATCAATTATTTAGTGTGAGCAATTGACAGGTTATACACTCAACTAATTTACTCAATTAGTATTTTGTAGGTGATGAATCAGGTGTGATTGCATATCAGATCAGATTCTTTACTGGGTTAAGTAGATAATTTAGGAGCTTGTTAGTGTTCTTTCCGCTTTTAATGACCTTTAAATGTTGAAAGTATTCATTAATATCTTCACTAGAATAGATATGGAAGAAAAAGGCAAAACAAATGACAGAAGAAAAAAAAGAGCAACTTCTCGAGCACGCCTCTGAAGAAGTTACCGAAACGTTACGAGGCTCTATTGATAGTTTCGATACGGGTACAGTCAAGGGATGGGCTGTCGCTAATGAAAATAATAGATATATAAATCTACACGTTATTTGCAATGAACAAGTTATAGGCAGTGGGTGTGCCAATATTTATAGAAAAGATTTAGAGGATGCAGGTATCCACAGTGGACAACATGCATTTGAGATAACGGTAATGGATAGCTGGCCAGAATTTTTATATGGCGAAATAGAGCTAACCATTGTTGAAGCGGATACGCTACAAAAAATAGAGGCGGAGCCTAAGAAAATCCTCATAGAGGATAATGGTGTTTATGGGCAAATAGTAAGAGAAGAGCATGGCCATATTGTGACGCGCTTAGTCTCTAAAAAACCGTTAGGGGAAAAAACGGTAGAATTATTTCATGAAGATAAAGTGATTCATCGTCTAGTATTTAATACAGACCAAACTGAAATTCAAATAAGACAGCCAATTCCACTTACATTGCAAGATGGCCAACGTAAATTATTTAAAGTTGGCGTTTTAGGGACCCCTGAAATTATTGCCACTGGTTATTTCTCGGTACAGTGCATTCAAACTCCTTGGTTGTATTTGAAGGATAGCTACAATAAGCCTGGTTTTCTTGGAATGAGTAAGCAAGCAGATAGTCGTTATGAGTCACTACAATATCAATTGGATGCTTTAGCAAAAGGTGATGTAAGTGTTAACCCGGCTAATATATCTGCTATTCACCATGTTATTGTGGAAGGTTACGAAGGAAGAAAAACCTTCCCCGCTTTTACTTTACCTGAATGTCAGGAACCTGAAGTGTCGATTATTGTTCCTGCTTTTAATAAGTTTGAATTAACTTATCATTGTATTGCGTCTATTGCTTTAGCTTACAACAAAACTAAATACGAAGTGATTTTAGCTGATGACTGTTCTGATGATGAAACAGCTATCGCTGAGTCAATTATTGGAAACCTTGTTGTTTCTAGAAACACTGAAAACCTGCGTTTTTTACGTAGTTGTAATCGAGCTGCAGAAAAAGCCAAAGGCGAATTCATTATATTCTTAAATAATGATACTGAGGTGAACTCATTCTGGATTGATGAATTAATTAATAAGATGAAAAGCGACCCTGATATTGGTATGACTGGATCTAAACTACTCAATTTGGATGGTTCTTTGCAAGAAGCCGGTGGGTTAGTTTGGAAAACAGGTGAACCATGGAACGTTGGGCGCGATAGTCACCCTTTAGCGCCTGAATATAATTATGCACGAGAAGTGGATTATTTGACTGGTGCGGCTATGTGCATTCAAAGTAATATTTGGCATGGTGTAGGGCACTTTAGTGAAGAGTTAGCCCCATGTTATTATGAAGATACTGATTTAGCTTTTAAAGTAAGAGAGGCTGGTTACAAAACCGTTTATGTTCCTCATTCTGTTGTCACGCACTTTGAAGGACGGAGTCATGGGACTGATTTGAATAAAGGCTTAAAACGTTATCAAGTGGTTAACGAAGAGACGTTTAGAAAAAAATGGTTTAAAACATATAGCAATAACGGCTCTCCTAGTCTTCATAACCTTCGCTTTGATAAAGATCGTAACATTGATCAACGAGTGCTAGTTATCGATTACGCTTCACCTATGCCAAATAAAGATGCTGGTAGTTATGCTGCTATTCAGGAGATGAAGCTAATTCAGTCACTTGGATTTAAAGTGACGTTTATTCCAGCTAACTTAGCGCATTTTGGTAAGTATACAACTGATCTACAAAAAATGGGTGTAGAAGTACTCTATGCTCCATTTTATCAAAGTGTTGCTCATGTGCTTGAAGAAAGGCTTGATGAAATGGATGCGGTTTATATTACTCGTTACCATATTGCACAGGAGTATATCCCTTATATCCGTGAGCACTCAAATGCAAAAATTATCTTTAATAATGCAGATCTACATTTCCTTCGTGAGATGAGAGCTGCTTTAAAAGGTGCTAAAGATCCAAAAGCTTTAGAAAAGGCGCTAGTCACTCGAAGTGATGAGTTAGCTGTTTGTGAAAAAGTTGATGCGATTCTATGTTACAACAGCACCGAGCATGCGGTTATTACAAGCCATATTTTAGAGGCTGAAAAGTTGCATATTACCCCTTGGGTTTTAGAGGAAAAAGCACAAGGCCCAAGCTTTGATAGTCGTGAAGGTATTGCATTTTTAGGTGGTTTTAACCACACCCCTAATGGGGATGCGGTTCACTATTTAGCGCAAGAAATTATGCCATTACTGCTTAAAATACGCCCAGATATTAAGTTATATGTTTTTGGTAGTAATATGCCTGAAAAGATGAAAGAACTTGAAACTGATAATATTAAAATTGTTGGTTTTGCAGAGTCATTAGACAGTGTTTATCATGACCATAGGCTTTTTGTCGCTCCTTTATTGTCTGGCGCAGGTATTAAAGGTAAAGTATTAGAAGCAATGGCTTATAACTCCCCTACTATTTTAAGTGAAGTTGCTGCTGAAGGTACTGGATTAACGCATGGTATTAGCACCCTAATTGCGAATGAACCACAAGAGTGGGTAGATGCAATTATTAAGTTATATGATGACCCTGTATTGTGGACTAAATTTGCAGAAAATAGCCAAACCTTAGTCGAAGCGAAGTACTCCTTTGAACACGGTAAAAAAGTATTTAAAAGTATTTTTGAAAGTGTTGGTGTCTATTCAAGTAAATAAAATATAAGGATGTAAGGTGTAAGCCTTACATTTATCTATGGCAATTATTAATAATTCAAAACAGTTTGTATTTGTACATGTCCCGAAAGCGGCAGGAACCTCTGTGACTAATGTGTTGGCAAAATATACTACCTATAAAGACTTGGAGATAGGTGGTACTCATTTTGGTGAGTCTATTCAACCAGCTTACAAAAATAGGTTTGGTTTGTGTAAACACTCTGCGGCATCAAATATTCGCAATGTTATTGGTCAAGATGCATGGGATAACATGTATAAGTTCAGTATTGTTCGCAACCCTTATGACCGTGTTATTTCTACTTATAAATTTTTATTAAAATGGGGCGGTACGCCAGCGCCAATCAAAGAGAAATTAGAAAGCTTTAAAGATATTAATGAGTATGTCCTTTCTTCTATGTGGGAAGATTCAGATGGACCTGACTCTATTTTTAGACCTCAAGTATTTTGGCTGACTGATGTAAATGATAGAAATAAAGTGATTGTTGATTATGTTGGGAAGTTAGAAACTTTAGATGAAGATCTAGCAAGAATAATGTCTCAAATAGAAGGTGTAAGCGTTGATGTAAATGAGAGCCCTCAGTTAAATAAAACTGAAGGAAGTTATAAGTTGAATGAAAAGGCAATTGAAAAAATAAATTCCTTTTATGCTAGAGATTTTGCATTTTTAGGTTATAAAAAAATTGTTTAAAGATCAATATGTTAAAGCTACTCATTATTTTGGTGAATGTTCCATGGGAAACTTTTGGAATACTTTTGAAAAAAATAAGGTCGAAAGTGATTTTGAAATAATTAAATTACATGGTTTTAATACTATTATCTTAATTCTTCCGTGGTCGCCTTTTCAAACTAAAATAGATCCAATTACTTATGATCAAGAGTTATTAAATCGTTTAAGTTTTATTTGTTCTATTATTAAGTTACAAAACTTTAATTTAATTTTAAGGGTTGGTTATTTATGGTCTAACTCTACTGAAAACATTAATACTTTCGAGAGATATAGGAAGTTTTTTATTAATAAAAAACTTCAACACTCTTGGGTAGATTATATCAAAACGATTGAAAATATTGTTGCGAGCTTCAATATTAATTATAAGTTTTTCTTATGTTGGGAAGATTTCTATTGGTCTGTATTAAGGTGCAATGAAAACGTAACACTTGAAAATAGGTTGGCTATCGCTAAAGGGTGTGGTTTTCAGGATTATTTATCTGCAAGTTACTCTGTTGAAGAATTGAACCTAATTTATAAGTGTAATTTAAACAGTTTGAATGAGGTCGTTATACCACTTTTTAACGAAGCACTTTTTAAAGAGTTACATTTCTTTTTTGATAATATTTATTTATTAAAAATAATATCACTTACTAAATTTGCGCTTAAGCATGATGATATAGTTTATGAACACAGAATTGATTCAGATTTATCCGCTATTGATGGAAGTTTAGACTCAAATTATAGCAAAAAGCATATTAAAGTTGATGCTATTTATTATCATCCGATGATTGGAGAAAAAAGCAATAAAGCTTTTACTGCTAGAGAGGCTATTGATCACTTTTCTAAGGTTGTGAATTCCTTTAGGGCAAACAGTGTGCAACGCGGACTACCTTTTATTGATCAATTAAATTTCCATATCTCTAATCCTCAATACCCTAATTTTGGAAGAATTAAACCAGAAATTCATAATGATTTCTTATCTGGCATTTTACCTGTTTTATCTTCAGGAACTTCTGGGTATGGAATTTGGGGGATTTTTGACTGGACTAATGATAAAGTTTTTAACGGGGCATTTGAGTTATCCCTTAAGGGCTGGGAGTCATCTTTTACGGAAGAGCTGGATAATACTTTAATTTTAAGAGATGGAGCGACCTTATTTCAAAAGCTTAAAGAGCCTTTGAAAGAAGCGATATTAGAAGTGAAATGTACATCCAAGGATGACTTTTTGCACTTCAGTGTTAATGGTGAACGCTTCGATGAAGCTGCTAAATTACTAATAATAAAATGTAAGAAGCTCAATGAAATTGATATTCAAGTCTATAAAGGAAATCTAAGTATCGATAAAATTTCTGTTTATAATCATGTTTATTCAAATGGAATGTTAACTAGAGATAGAGTTGAGCGAGAAACTAGTCAGCTTATTAAAAAGATAAATAAAAATATTAATTAAATTATTAATCTTTTTAATAGATAAAAAAGATGAAATTTTCATAGGACTCTGTAGGATTAAATGCTTAATGGATCCTCTTGTAAACTACGGATTAGTATGAAAAAAAGAATCATCTCCACAGCTTTAGCGCTTACCCCATCGACTCTTCAAAACAAAGCTATTTGTAAAGCATTAAACTATATTTTTACTCAGCACGAGTTGTCCAAATTTAATCATAAAATAGTTAATATTAAAGTTAATGAACTTAAAAAAAACTGGACTGTTATTTATCAAAGTTCCACCTTTAGCCCCATAAAATCAAGAGAATTTAACCTTGAAGTGAACCTTGATTTTGATACGGCAATCAACTTAAAAGATAAAGGTTCAATATTAGGTGCTTTACAAACAGGCAAGATAAAACTTAAAGGTGATGATGAGTTAATTATAGCTATGAGGGGGTTAGTATCTAATTTGGATGAAAAACGTCTGAATGAAGTTTCGGAACGTCTTTTCTCTTTTCTTAGAATTAAGAATGAGTCAAAAAGAATTGATATTCAAACGGTAATATTAAGTGATTTGAAAAATAAAGATGATGTGGACTTCATACGAGATGCCGCTCTTAAATTAGAAAAAGCTAACTTGCCTAAAGCGTTATCTTTAATGCTGTTAGCGCAGCAAGCAAGACCCAAAGGCCCTTTTATTAATAAAAAAGTGTTGCAGTATAAAGCGTTATTAACAAAGTAGAGTAATTATTAGGCTGTTTTGTGAACTTTTACTTAAGACGAGTAGCCTTAGCCCTTACATATATAAACCTTCTTTTAATGGTAAATAAACATGAAATTAACAACTAAAGTTAAATATGAAATAAAAAAAATATTAGGAATTTCAAGTAAGTGTAAATATGTTAGCCAAGATATTTTTGATGATGTTAATGCGTCAGGCCTATTCGATGAAACTTTTTATGTAAGTACATACGGGCAATATACCCCCTATAACAGTGCATTAGATCATTATTTAGCTGAAGGTGCTAATCAGTTTTATAACCCGCACCCACACTTTTCTACTGCTTATTATTTATTTGAAAATGCCGACGTTAAAGAAGCTAATTTAAACCCATTATGGCACTACATTGAACATGGTGAAGCAGAAGGGCGTAAACCTAACCCGTATTTTTCGCCCTCTGCTTATGTTGCACAGAACCCGGATTTAGCAGGGTGGGAAGCAAACCTGTTATTACACTTTGTGAATCATGGTTGTGCTGAAAATCGTGCGTACTGTGACTTTAGAACCGAATCGAACTCAGCTAGCTCTCAGTCTTACCAAGAATGGATTAATAACCATGAAGTGGTGACAACTTCTCTTGCATTACAAAACATTAAAGAGTTCAAACATAAGCCACTTATTTCTATCATCGTTCCTGTCTATAACCCTGAAAAACAACTACTCATTGAGTGTATTGAATCTGTTATTAAACAGTCTTACGACAATTGGGAGCTTTGTTTAGCTGATGATAAATCACCAAATGAAGATGTTCGTGAAGTATTAGAAACATACGCCGCAAAAGATAAGCGTATTAAAGTTGTCTTCCGTGAAGAGAATGGGCATATTTCAGAAGCAAGTAACAGTGCCTTGGAGGTTGCTACAGGTGAATGGTCGGCATTGTTAGACCATGATGACGAATTACATGTGCATGCGCTATACCATGTTGTGGAAGTCCTAAATCAACAGCCTGAAACTGAGCTGATTTACAGTGATGAAGATAAGATAGATGAAGATGGTGTGCGTAGTGGCCCTCATTTTAAAGCTGATTGGAATTTAGACCTTTTATACAGCCAAAACTATGTCTCTCACCTTGGTATTTATAAAACAGATATTGTTCATAAAATTGGTGGTTTCCGTAAAGGGTATGAAGGCAGCCAGGACTTCGATTTACTGTTGCGTTATTCACGTGAAATAGACGATGCTAATATCGTGCATATTCCTAAAGTACTTTACCATTGGCGTATGGTAGAAGGTTCTACAGCGCTTGCCTCTGAAGAGAAAACTTACACGACGGATGCAGGTATTAAAGCGTTACAAGACCACTTTGAAGCTTTAAATAAATACGTTACGGTTGAAAAGGGCGCGGGTGCTAATATGTACAAGGTTAGTTGGCAAATTGCTGAGGAACCTTTAGTGTCGCTGATTATCCCAACTTACAACGGTTATGATATTACTAAGCAAGCAATTGATTCTATTTTAGAAAAAACGACTTATCTAAACTATGAGATTTTGCTCGTAGATAATAACTCTAATGATCCAATTGCGCTAGAATACTTTGAAGAGCTTGATAAGCACGAGAAAATAACAGTGCTTCGTTATCCTTACCCGTTCAACTATTCTGCTATTAACAACTTTGCTGCTAAGCAAGCTAAAGGTGAAATCATTGGTTTAGTTAATAATGATGTAGAAGTCATTACACCTGAATGGCTAACTGAAATGGTTTCTCATGCCCAGCGTAAAGACATTGGTTGTGTTGGTGCGATGTTGTACTTTGATAATGACACTATTCAACATGCTGGTGTTATTTCCGGTTTAGGTGGTGTTGCTGGACACTCTCATAAGTACTTCCCTCGTGACCATCCAGGGTATTTTTATCGTTTGAAGTTAGTGCAAAACTTATCTGCCGTGACAGCTGCTTGTTTGTTAGTGCGTAAATCTGTTTTTGATGAAGTAAATGGCTTAAATGAAGAAGATTTAAAAGTGGCTTTTAATGACGTTGATTTTTGCTTGAAGGTACAGGCTGCAGGGTATAGAAATCTGTGGACGCCGTATGCAGAGTTATACCATTATGAATCTATCAGTCGTGGTGCGGAAGATAACCCAGAAAAAGTCGCGCGTTTTAATAAAGAAGTTGATTATATGAAAGACACATGGAATACAGATAAAAAAGCAGACCCTTGTTATAGTCCAAATTTAAGCGTAGAGCGCGAAGATTTTTCGGTGGGTAAATAATGAAAAAGTTATATATACATATTGGGCTTAGCAAAACGGGTTCATCAGCTATTCAATCTTGGCTATCGTTGAATGTCGAAAAATTGAGCAAGCAAGGCGTGGATTATGCTGATTTAAACCCTAGTGCTAAAGATGGAAAGATTACAGCAGGTAACGGTGTTTTGTTATTTCATGCTTGCAATAGTGAAAACTGGGAAGAGGCTGAAAGGTTAATATTAAGCGTATATTTTAAAAAGAATAAAAAAGCCATTATCAGTAGTGAAACATTACAGAATATATCTCCTTTGGCCATAAAGATGGTAAATGATATTTGTCAAAAAAATAATATATCGGTAAATGTTATTGCTTATGCGAGAAGTGTTTATGAGTTACTTTATTCTAACTATTTACAAGGGGTAAAGAGGCATGGCTTTACATTTCGATTCGGGGAAAGAGAAGGTATGGGGTATAAGCCACAACGGCGCTTTCTCGAGAACTACAATAAAGTTTTTGAGAATGAACTGACCGTTTTAAATTACGATAGCTGTAAAGCTGATATATACGATTCTTTTGCTCAATTATTAGGCATTAAAGCAAATAAATTTGTTGTAAAAAATAAAAAAGTTAATCGTAGTCTCACCTTCATTGAGTCTGAAGTATTAAGAAAAATGAACGAGCTACATAAAGGTGTTTTTTCAACTGAAATTTCTGATTATCTCATAAACCTCTCCCCTGAGCAGTCTACAGCCGTTTTTTATGATGATGAGTTGCTCGAGAAAACAAAGAAGCATGCGACAAAAGATCTAAAGTGGATTAATGACAATTTAATTCACAATAATGATTTTATTAAGTTAGAAAACTCTAAAGAGCAGACAATTAACGAACAAACAAAAGAAGTAAATGAGACAAAAGTACTTCAAGATGTCGTTAGATGGGCTATGGATAAAGAGGAAAATAATAAAGTTCAAGAGTTTTGTGATTTTTTATGTAAATTGGCTGCTTTTTTAAACGAGGATTATTTAGAAAGTGCAATTCTAATTATGGAAAAAGCAAAAAAGCTAAACCCTGAAGATAATCATATTATGTCTTTATTAACTATGTTCCAAAATAAAAAAAGTAACCCAGCTATTTGTAATGAAACTGCTGTTATAGCAGTTATTAAAGATGAATCTGCATATATTCATGAATGGGTTCATCATTATCATCATTTCGGTTTTAATCATATCTATTTAGCTGTAAATAGAACATCAGATAGGACGATTGAGGTTTTAGATAAGATTTGTAGTAAGTATCAATCCGTTAAGTATTTCATTACAGATTGGATTGATAAAGACTCTGACGAAAGCGGAATTAACCCTAATATGCAAAGGTTATCCTACAGTTTTTTGGCTAACGAAGTTTTTAAAAATAAGAATGTTACACATTGCTTAAGTCTAGATGCTGATGAGTTTTTCTATCCAAAATGTTTTAAAAAAAATATAAACGATTTTATTGGCTCTTTTCCTGAAAATGAAATGTTATCAATTCATTGGGCTTGTCAAGGAGTTGATAGTGAGGAATTTTTGCCTCCATTTGCAAATAATGAATACTATATTCGGCCACAAGTTAAAACTGTGATCTCAAGAAGTGCTTTTGAAAAGATTAAAAAATTTACTGTTCATATCCCATTATTATGTGAAAAAAATGGCTTACATATTGATGCAAGTGGCTTACCTTTTGTTGAAGGTAAGCATAGGGAAATATCTCAAATAAACTTTTCTAGCAATCAAAAAGGCTTTATTCTTCATCGAATGATTCGCTCAGATTTAGAGTATTTAGCTTTATTACTAAGGAAAAGGCCTGCATCTACATTAAGGTTGAAAAATAATCGTAATGGGATTTTTGTAAAGCCTGGCTTATTAAAATTAGATATTCCGAAAGAAACTTTAAATGTTTATTATGAAAGTCTTAATGCTTTTATTTCTACATGCAGTTTGCGTGAAATTTTAAACGAAGAAAGAAGTGAAATTAAAGGCAGAGCAAAACAGATCTTAAACGTTAGTGATGAAGAAATACTTGAAAATATTGAAACCTATTACACTGTACTAAATGGTACTAGTGCATTCCCTCTTTTACATTCCCGTATGAGAACCCTTGGTGATCGATTACTAAAAATGGAGAGACCTGTTGATAGGTTAAGAGATTTAGCTATTCATATGGAGCGTTTTGACCTGAATGTGTCTTTAGATCTAATGAGGATAGCTTTAATAGGAAGGCCTAAAGGGTTAATAATTAAAAGAAAAATAATTAGTTATGAATCAAAGCTCAAGCAAGGTAGTTAATATTTAGCAATTTTAAAGCCACTATAGAAATGCGTTTGTAGTGGTTTTAATTACTTTACATAAGCGTTTTATATGATCAAATTAATCCCTTTTATTATACGCAATCAGTTAAAAAAAATTGATTGGCTTGCGCGTTTATACCGAAAATTTTTTATGAAGCTACCTATTGATGGCGGCTATTCTGAAATAAAAACGGCTCAAGATAAGTTACTTTCAGGCATCAAGCTTAATCGATTAAAAGCTACTTTTTCTATTGTTGTGCCTATCTATCAACCTGATCTGACTTTATTTAAAGAGATGGTTGAGTCTGTTTTATTGCAACGTTACCATCATTGGCAATTAATACTGGTTGATGATGCCTCTAAAGATCAAGCGTTAACTGATTATCTCAGCTCGTTAATGGAAGACAAGCGAATTACTGTTATTCAACGAGTTGAAAATGGTCATATATCACAAGCTTCTAATGATGGTTTAGCTGCGGCGACTGGTGATTATATTGTGTTGTTGGATCATGATGATCTGTTGCACAGTGATGCGTTGTCTGCGATGGCTGAAGCGATCCATAACAGTCCTGACACACAAGTACTTTATAGTGATGAAGATAAAATAACTGATAAAGGCGAGCGAGTAACGCCTCATTTTAAACCTCAGTGGAATCGTGATTTATTGTACTCCATGAATTACATCTCTCACGTTGGTGTTTATCAGCGAGCGTTAGTGGAATCGGTAGGTGGCTTTCGTGTTGGTTTTGAAGGTAGCCAGGATTATGATTTGTTATTACGTTGTGTGGCTAAGTGTCATGACCAACAAATAGTGCATGTGCCTTATGTGCTATACCATTGGCGAGCTATTCAAGGTTCTACTGCTTTGGCAGAGTCTGAAAAGTCTTATGCTGAACAGGCCGGTTTGAAAGCATTACAAAATGCGTTAGCTGGGCAAGTTGTTTCTGTTGAGCAGGGGAAGCTAGCTAATACTTACAAGGTAAATTGGCCAATTACAGAGTCACAACCTTTAGTCTCAATTATCATTCCTACTAAGAATGCTAAAAAACTGGTTAAGCAATGCATTCACTCACTCTATAAAAAAACTTCATACCCTCATTTTGAAATTTTACTGATAGATAATCAGTCCGATGATTTGGCTAGTGTGGAGTATTTCAAGGCGCTTGAAGCGGAAGGTAAGATAAGACTTATTTCATACGATAAGCCTTTTAACTATTCTGCGATTAATAACTTTGCATTTACTCAAGCAAAAGGTGAGTTGTTAGTATTAATGAACAATGACATTGAAATACTGTCTGAGTCTTGGTTAACAGAGATGGTCGCGAATATGAGTCGCCCTGATATTGGTTGTGTCGGTGCTAAGCTCTATTATCCCGATGGTAAACTACAACATGGCGGAGTGATCACCGGGTTAGGGGGCGTTGCAGGGCATTCTCATAAATATTTCCCGAAAGGGCATCCAGGTTATTTTAAACGTTTACAAGTCGTTCAAAATTTATCGGCTGTGACTGCAGCCTGTTTGGCGGTTCGTAAAGAGGTATTTGAAGAGGTCGGTGGTTTTAATGAAGAACATTTGACGGTTGCTTTTAATGATGTGGACTTTTGTCTAAAGGTTCAACAAGCAGGGTATCGCAATTTATGGTCTCCCTACATTGAAATGGTACATCATGAATCGATTAGTCGTGGTACAGAAGATACCCCTGAAAAACAAGCGCGTTTTGCTAGTGAAGTGAATTACATGAAAAAAACATGGGGTGAGCAGTTATTGCATGACCCGTGTTATAGCCAATGGCTTACTTTGGACAGAGAAGATTTTACCTTGCGCTGAATATTAATTTGAGCGCTAGAAAATATTCTAAATGGAGCGTCTGGGTAAGATAATTAAACTTATGTTGGTAATAAACAATAATGTTAAAAAAAATTGTAAATAAAATTCATAGAAGTGTTCAAGGTAAAATTGCCCCTAAAGGGTTTGCTGATTATCAAAAAAATGGAGTGATAGACTCTGAACTATTATCACTTGAAGCTGTAAATCTTAATATAGAGTGGTTTAAGTGTTGCTCTCATTTAACATTCAAACAATTGCAATATTTACAAGATTTGGTTGTCGCTGTTGAGGGTAATTATCCAGTACAAGCGTATCAACTGTTTACTCTATTTCGTTATTTTGCTCCCTCTGCTTCTATCCACTTTGTAGATGTTAAGTCATTAGAGAAAGGTGCTTTAGCGAATATTAAAATTGGTGTGGCGGTTATTACTTACAATCGTCTAAAGCGATTACAAGATAATATTAATAATATTAGAGTTTTCTCTAATGACAATACTGCATTGGTGGTTGCTGATGACGGCAGTCAAGATGGGACTAAAGCATGGTGTGATAAAAATAATATTCCTTGTATGGGCGAGGTGAATACAGGTGTCGTAGCGAATAAAAATAGAGCGCTTTATTACTTACATGAAATTGAACACTGCGATGTAAGTATTTTGCTGGAAGATGACTGTACACCTATTGCTGAAAACTGGGATGAAAGATGGGCTTTAACTGCACTGGCGTGGGGGCATGTTAATTTTGCACACAAACGCGTTATAAGTCCTGCTAAGCTAATAAAAGGAAATGGAGAAATTCATTCTCCGTTTATTTCTAAAGCGGTAACTGGTCAATGCACTGCAACTAGTTTAGCCGCCTTTGAAAAGAATGGGTATTTAAACCCTATTTTCAAAGGGTATGGTTGTGGCCATGTAGAGTGGACTCAACGTTTTCTTAAGCTTGGATTTAATGGTTTGATGGGAAGTACACTAGGATTCCCATGTATTAATACAGGATTACTCTCAGAAGATGCGCCTACACATAAAAGTGAGGATGATATTCAACGTAATCGATTATTGAAAAAATCTTTGAAAAACAATAAGAAATACATATACCCATGGTTAAATAATGATGAAAAATCCATTTTTATTAACGGAGTTAATAGTGCTTTCAAAGGTAATAAAGAAAACCGATTTTCAATAACTGAATCTAGAGAATTGAGTGAAATTGAGTTAAATCATAATTTTTTCTTTATTCATATCCCTAAAACAGCTGGAACTAGTTTTAGACGGGCATTAGAAGACAAGTTTGTTGTATTAGGAGATTACGGTGATAAATCCAAATTTACGGCTGAAGAAATAAAAGAGACTATTTATAAAGCGAAATCGCCTTTTGCACTGAAAAGCCAATTAAAAACGATGCAGCATACTTGGATCTCGGGGCATGTTAGTTTTCCTCAATATTCGGATATGGTGTCTGCTCGCCATATCATTGCGTTTGTGCGAGATCCTGTTGAGCAAGTGATTTCTCATTTTAATCATTATGTTACTCATCATGGTTTCAAAGGGGACATTGAACAATTCCTAAAGCGTCCTGCAGCGTCTAATTTTCAACGGAAGAATTTAAACCCGATGCCACTTGGCCTGATTGGCTATATTGGTTTGACGGATTGTTATGATGAAAGTGTTGCTTTGATTAATGGTTATTATGATCTTCAATTAGATGTGAAAAATGCTAATGTAAATAAGAAAAAGACCATTGAAAAAGAGGCTGTTTCAGTGGCGTTGAGAAAGCAGATTAGCGAGCAAAATAAAGCAGATATTGCCTGTGTTAATCAAGTGCGCTTTCTTCACAAACAACGTATGGCGTTAACCCAAGAGAATAAACAGTGGGTGTATAGTCATTTTGCGATTAACCCTAATAATGTGTTGATTGGTTGTGCTTATTATAGTCATTCTTCAGATGCGGTTGAATTTGAGGTGTTGTGTAATGGTGAACTCATTGAAACGATAATTGCTGATGGTTTTTATGGTGGTCAGCCTAAAGTTAACTTCCCGCGTGAGCGTTATATCGGTGTGCATTTACCTTTATCTAGCCATTGTAAAAAAGGCGATAAGATTGAGGTGTTTGCTAAGGAAACAGGGCAGCAACTTACCTTTAAGCCGTTAACTGTTAAAAAGTAATTACCTGAATTTGGTCATATAAAAGAAAAGCACTGTATTCTGGTTATAAGTGGATACGGTGCTTTTTGTTTATTGGCCCTTCTATTTTTGTTTTCTCCTCTCATTTCAAACACGCTATTTTTGTATTTATTGGCTCTTGGATCATACTCATTGCAGTGATTTAGCTAATGAGTTTCAGGAGGGGGCATGGAAATACTTCATCACGGTGCAGTTAATGGTGTGACTGGTTCGTGCCATCAATTAGTGATTGATTCATCGAATAGTGTGTTGGTGGATTGTGGTTTGTTTCAGGGGGCTGAAACGTCAGGACGAGGTGATGATGACCTGTTATCCATCGAGTTTGATATTAGTACGGTACAAGCTTTATTAGTCACACACTGCCATATCGACCATGTTGGTCGCCTTCCTTATTTGTTAGCCGCTGGTTTTTCTGGGCCTATTATCGCGACTGAAGCCACGGCGGCCTTATTGCCTATGGTGATTGAAGATGCGTTGAAAGTCGGCGTGACGCGTAATCAATCAATTATTAAGGCGTGTTTGTCGCGTTTAAGTGAGCAGTTGATTGCAGTGCCCTATAAGCGCTGGTTTGTGCTTGATTTAGTTGGGGAGGTTAAAACCAAAATTAAGTTCCAGCCCGCGGGTCATATTCTTGGTTCAGCTTATATCGAGGTGGATGTTAAGCCTGTTACTGAAGTATCTAGTCGTGTTGTTTTTTCTGGGGATCTAGGTGCGAATTATTCGCCTTTGTTAGCATCTCCTAAAAGCCCTTATAAAGCAGATATTGTGGTGATTGAAAGTACCTATGGTGATAAGGATCATCAAGGGCGTCGTGAGCGTGCTAAGAGCTTGGAAAAGGTGTTAATTAAGGCGATTAGTGATAATGGAGTCGTCATTACTCCCGCTTTTAGCATTGGGCGCACTTAGGAGTTGCTTTATGAGTTAGAGCAGATCACCGCAAAAGCTAAGTTTAAAAAGTTAGCGGATATTGAGGTGATTGTGGATTCTCCAATGGCAGCTAAGTTCACAGAACATTATCAAGCGTTTCAAACGTTATGGGATGCGGAAGCTAAAAGGTGTGTTAAGCAAGGCAGGCAACCACTTAATTTTGATGCCTTGTATACGGTAGATACACATCAAGAGCATATTCAGGTAGTGGAGTATTTGGCTAAACGTGATAAGCCTGCGATTGTGATTGCTGCCAGTGGGATGTGTAGCGGCGGCAGGGTGGTCAATTATTTAAAACGCTTTATTAGTGAGCCAACCGCAGATGTGTTGTTTGTGGGGTATCAAGCTTATGGCACCTTAGGCCGTCAAATTCAGCAATATGGTCCACGCGGTGGTTATGTGTTTATTGATGGGGCTAAATTGGATATAAAAGCCGGCGTGCATACTATTTCCGGCTATTCAGCACATGCAGATCAATCTAATTTGGTAAATTTTATTAAGCGTATTCGTAAAGGCCCTGCAAAAGTAGTGATAGTACACGGTGATGATGAAGCAAAGCTGGCATTGAAAGCAAAACTCATCGCATTGGATGATGAGTTGATAGTGACGATACCGTAATAATGCGTTTTTGTGTTGGCCTTGGGGCGCTGAGCGAATGTAAGGCAATTTACGACACATCTTTAGAGGCGCTGGGCGAATTAGCCGGCAGGCTAGAGCAATGAGCGGAAGAGCTCTGCGATTCCTTTTTTCAGCCTGCAGTGTTTTGGTTTTGTGTGTTGACTTTGGGCTATTGAGTTTAGCTTACTTGTATTGAGTGCATGTAATGTAACTTACGATACATCTTTAGGGGCGCTGACTTTAGTCTGCAGTGTTTTGGTTTTGTGTGTCGATTTTGGGGTTATTGCTTTGTAATTGAAAAGATAGAAAAAACCTAAAAACCAACACAAAAAGATCTGCAGGCTGAAGCCAGCGCCCCGAAATCAAGCTTTGCTTGATAGCTGCCGCTTCTCATTTGTGTTTGTTTTTTAGTTCAACGAAACAATTGTAGTTTTATTATTTATGTTATCTATAAAAATTACGAAACATGTTTTGACCTTGGGGCGCATGCTTCAGCCTGCTTCTTTTGAATTTAGTGTGTTGAGTTTTAGTGTTTTGATGTTTTGAATGCTTCATCAGTTCGCTTCGCTCATTGAAGCTGATAGTTGTATGCGATGGCTCGCATACTGGCAGGCTGAAGCCAGCGCCCCGAAATCAAGCTTTGCTTGATAGCTATCGCTATGCATTCGTTTATTTGACATAAAAAACTGCAGACTAAAGTCAGCGCCCCTAAATCAAACGTTGTTTGATAGCTATCGCAATGTTATGCGATGAGCGAAGGCATTGATTCTGATTGTGAAAAACATGGCGTGGGATTTGACGCCATGTTTCTTTGGTGGCTGTTGGTTAGTAGCCTGCTCTGCGCATTTCACGGAGGGCGATTTTTTGGCTGCTGTCTAGTGCTTGTTCTACGCTGATGCTACCTTGTAGCGCTTCTGATATTTTTTGTCCGGTAAAGCCTGCGATGGAAACAAATTCAGGGATGGTAACAAATTGCACACTTGAGTAAGGTGATGGATAGAAGGTGTTGTTGTTTGGATCTATGCCATTCAATGCCGCTAATTCTGCTTTGGCAAAGTCACCAACAGCGTTGATGTAATCTTGGTTGCTATAGGTTGATAAGCGAGTGCCGGTAGGGATGTTTGCCCAACCATTTTTGCCTGCAATTTTTTTGATGTATTCCTTAGACGTTGCCCAGCTAATGAATTTTTTAGCTGCATCAACATGGTTAGACGCTTTGGGTATTGCCAATGACCAAGACCATAACCAACTCGCACCACGGGTGGTGACTTGATAAGGGGCTTCAGCATAAGACCATAACTCAGAGTATTTGCTTTGTTTCCCATCCATCAAAAATGAAGCGGCAATTGAAGCATCAACCCACATCGCACATTTCCCTTCTCGTGATAAAGAAAGGATCTCCGGGAAGCTGTTTTTTTCTGGGTTAGGTGGACCATAGTTGTTGAGCAGATTAACATAAAAGTTAACGGCTTTGCTCCATGCTGTGCTGTTGATTTCAGGTTGCCAGTTCATATCAAACCAGCGACCGCCAAAACTGTTAGCGATAGTTGAGACTAGCGCCATGTTGTCACCCCAGCCTGGTTTGCCGCGCAAACAGATACCATAAAGCTCGTTGTCTGGATCATGCACTGCTTTGGCTGCATTTTGAACATCCGTCCAGCTTGGGCGACCTGTAAATGAGATGTTGGCCTTCTCTAAAATATCTTTACGGTACATCAACATTGAGCTTTCGCCATAGAAAGGCGCTGCATAAAGATCGCCACCAAACGATAGGCCGGCTTTGATCGCTGGAAGTAGGTCGTTCTCATCGTAGCTTGCTTCTGGTTTTAGTGGAATTAACCAGTTACGTTGTGCCCAAATGGGCGCTTCATATAAGCCGATGGTCACCACATCATAATGACCGCCAGCAGAGGCAATATCGGCAATGGCACGCATTCGTAAACTGCCTTCATTATAAATATGCCATTTCAGTTTGATGTCTGGGTTATCACGTTCAAACTCAGGCGTGAGGGCTTTCATCTCCATCATATGCGCGTTGTTGACGGTTGCAATATTGAGGTCAACTGAGAATACATTAGTGCTGAATGCCATTGATAAAAGGCTAAGAATAAAGGGCGCGTTTTTTTTCATTATCTTTCCATCCTGGAAGTGTTATGTACAAGCTAAGGTAACAATGTGTTTAATAAACCGTTGTTTAGCTTGTTCAAGTAGCAAAATAATAGCATTGCTACTTTAAAATCAAAGCTTAAAAATACAGCTATGTGGGGTATTTCACTGCTTAATATTTAGCTTTTTAGTATAATCCGCTGAATTACTTTGAGTATTCAATTGGTTATAGTTTGCTGATGTTTAAATTTACAAAATGTAAAAAATATAGTCAAATAGTATCATTGAAAAGTATCTATTATGGAAATGGATACCCTTAGCAGGCGAAACGGATTTATGAAAATTTTTAATATCAATCTTTCCACTAAAATCATCTTAAGCTTCTCGCTGATTGGTGTTTTGTTTATTGGTATGGTGTTGTTTAGTTTTATTAATGGTAAGCAGGTGATCGCCGGTTTAACCTTGATTAATAATGAGTCTTCTCCTGTTATTAACTACTCATCTAAAACCAATGAATTAGTGAATGCCACTGAGCCGTTAATTTTAAAATTACTGTCTAGCCAGACGGATACTGAATACCAACAAACTGAACAGCAATTGAGTGCTAATAACCAGCTGATTGCGAGCACTTTACAAGAATTCTCCGAACTACCTTTGAACAGTGAGTTTGCCAATATTGTTGGTGATGCTTTGTCGGAGCTTAATTCGGATATGCAAGCAGTTGATGCACAGTCTAGGTTACTGATTGATAAACAAGCGAAAATAGTTGAGACCATTAAGCAAACACAAGATATCACTGTGACACTTGATGGGCTATTAGAGAAAATTGCACCGCTTTTATCAGATACGCTAATTGAGCTTGAGGATGAAGCGACTATCTCTATTGTGAATGAGGTTAATGGCTCGGTGATTGCGGGTATGTTAATTATCGAAAAAACTGCCAATGCGCAATCCATTGAGGATTTGTCGGTGAGTCGAGAGCAATTTGTTAATTGGCAAAATCAGCACTCAAGTTTATTACCTTCCCTTATTTTTGCGTCAAACGATGCGTTTTATCAAAGCTTTGTGCGTCAGCTTTCTGAGTTAACTTTGTCTTTATTAGATGCTATCGAAGGTGATAAAGGGTTATTGGCGATTCAAGAGCAACGTATTGCGCTGATTGAGCAACAACAAGCTGACTTTGCGACGTTGCAAGCTCAAACCACTCATGCAAGTGAGTTAACGGGTGTGTTATTGGATAAGTCTTTTGCCTTAAATCGGCAATTAGCTAGTGATATTAATAGCAGCACTGAGAGTCAAAACAATCTTAGTATATTGGTTGGTATGGCTATTTTGATCGGTATTGTGTTGTTGTCGATCGCCATGACGCGCTTGATCCGTCAATCTATTAAAAGGTTTATGGGGGAATTAGATGCGTTATCACAAGGGATATTGCGAGATATACCTGCCTCTACTGTGAATGATGAATTTGGGCAACTTAATAATTATTTAAGCAAGGTGATTAATAACTTAAAACAGACTGTATTGGATATTGAAAGCTCTTCTAAACAGGTGGAAGCGTCAGTTGATTCTGTGGTAGATAGTTCAACGAGCACTTTAGAAATTGTGAATCAGCAAAAGGATGAGCTTAACATGGTGGCGACGGCGCTGGTGGAGATGAGTTCAACGGCCAATGAAGTGGCGCAACATACTGAAAAAACTCACGAAGCCGTTGTGGATGCGGTGGAGTTGTCTAAAACAGGGCGCCAACGTGTCTTGGATAATCATCATAGTATTGAGCAAGTAGCCTCACAAACACAGGTGACGTTATCGGCAATTAATGATTTGCATAATGGTGTAAAAAGTATCGAAGATATTGTTGATACGATCACTGAAATTGCAGATCAAACTAATTTACTGGCGTTGAATGCGGCTATTGAAGCGGCTCGCGCAGGTGAGCAGGGCAGAGGTTTCTCGGTAGTTGCTGATGAAGTGCGAACTCTAGCGACTCGTACGCAAGCGTCGACCTTAGAGATTCAACAAAAAATATCGGCAATGACGGTCGATTCTAAGTTAACTGTGGATGCAACGACTAAGAGTGAAGGCTTGGTTAATGAGAGTCTTAAGCAGGCGAAGTTGGCGGATGAAATTATTGCTAGTTTTGAGAGTAAGATGTCTGAAGTGCAAGATTTGAGTTACTTGATTTCAACGGCAACGGAAGAGCAAGCGGTCACCGTGGGTGAGTTGGACAAAAATATTAACAAGATTGCAATGTTAGCCAACGAGACCAACAGCAAGGCGGAATCTGCAAAAGATGAAGCAACCTCACAAATAACTATTGCTAAGAAACTGCAAGAGAATGTCGCTAAGTTTGTGTTTGAGCGTTAATCTTGTGGCTTAGTGTATTGCGACTTATCGAATTATGATGTTTTGTTTATCGTTATCTTGCTCCAGTTTGCTAATAACGATAAGCTAACCATCCACTTTTTAACAAAGTCTTAGCCAACCTATGATTACATTACAAAACCTCACTAAGTATTATCCTTCTGATTTAGGTCCTCAGTATATCTTCAAGAATATTAATTTTATCATCCCAGAAGGGCATAATATTGGGATTTTAGGCTCGAATGGGGCAGGTAAATCCACACTGTTTCGAATTTTAGCGGGTAGTGAGTACCCTAATAAAGGGAAGGTGGTCACGGATAAAGCGATTTCATGGCCAGTGGCATTAGCAACGGGGATTCACCCACAAATGACGGGGCGTGAAAATACTCGCTTTATCGGCCGCGTGAATGGTGTTGAAAACCTAGATGAGTATGAAGAAAAGGTAAAGCAGTTCGCTGAGTTAGGCATTAAATATGATTTGCCAGTGAAAAGTTATTCAAGTGGTATGCGTTCACGTTTAGCTTTCGGCTGTTGTATTGCTATTGATTTTGAAGTGTATTTGATTGATGAGGCGACCTCTGTAGGTGATCAAAAATTCCGCAAAAAAGCCCGCCAGGCATTATTAGATAAAAGCAAAACCGCCAACGTAATAATGGTAAGCCACGATTTGAAAGAGATAGAAGAGTTCTGCGACAGCGCAATTATCCTACATCAAGGCGAAATGAAATTTTACGATAACCTGCAAGAAGCGCTTAAAGTCTACGAAGAGTTATAGAGGTGGTGGGCGAACCACACTCAATGCGATAGCAATTAGACGAAGTCTAATACTCGGGGCGCATGCTTTAGCCTGCCAGTATGCGAGTAATCGCATACGGCTATTAGTGACCTTGAGCGCAGCGAACCCACACTCAAGGCGATAGCAATTAGACGAAGTCTAATACTCGGGGCGCTGGCTTTAGCCTGCCAGTATGCGAGTAATCGCATATGACGATTAGCGACCTTGAGCGGAGCGAACTGATGAACCATTCAAAACAGTAAAACTCAACACCAACACACAAAACACTGCGATAGCTATCAAGCAAAGCTTGATATTAGGGGCGCAGGTCTTTAGCCTGCCAGAATGCGAGTAATCGCATATGACTATTAGCGATCTTGAGCGGAGCGAACCCATACTCAATGCGATAGCAATTAGACGAAGCCTAATACTCGGGGCGCTGGCTTTAGCCTGCCAGTATGCGAGCCATCGCATACGACTATTAGCCTCAATGAACAAAGCGAACCGTCAACAACTAAAACAACACAGTCAACACACAAAACCCAAAACAAGCAGGCTGAAGCCAGCGCCCCAAGGTCAAAACAAACACACAAAAACACTACAAGCTAAAGCATGTGCCCCAAGGTCAAAACCAACACACAAAAATACTGCAAGCTAAAAAAAGGAATCGCAGAGCTCTTCCGCTTATAACACTAGGCTGTCGCCTAATTCGCCAAGCGCCCCAAAGTCAAAACATGCTTCGCATCTTATGAAGTTGTTCGTTAATTTCATCACATCAAAATTAAAAGTATTGCTTATGCATTATAGTGCGATAGCAATTAGACGAAGTGTAATACCCGGGGCGCATGCTTTAGCCTGCCAGTATGCGAGTAATCGCATATGACTATTAGCGACCTTGAGCGGAGCGAACTCACACTTAATTCATAATATAAAACACTAAATTAAAAACAAAATTCAAAAGAAGCAGGCTGAAACATGCGCCCCAAAGTCAAAATCAACACAGAAAAACACTGCAAGCTGAAGCATGCGCCCCAAGGTCAAAACCAACACATAAAAACACTGCAAGCTAAAAAAAAGGAATCGCAGAGCTCTTCCGCTCATAACACTAGGCTGTCGCCTAATTCGCCCAGCGCCCCAAAGTCAAAATCAACACACAAAAACACTGCAGACTAAAGTCAGCGTATACGTCTGTTAGCGACGATGATTAAAGCAGTTATCAATGGTACAACTCTCTAACTACAAGATATTATTGTTTAAATTGAACTTTATGAGCGGGGTATAGTCTTTTATTTGCCATTGATTATTTGATTAAAAGTCAAATTCAATTACAATCTAGATTCAACGTTAATCTATTCGTTATATTAAAATCATTTCAAAAATAGTGACTTAGCCTATTTTCAGATCGTTTTAATATAACCTCCTATGATGAACAATAAGTGAACAAACAATAAAGGATGGGTAATGTTAAGTTCAATGATAATAACATCGCTAATGTCTTTTGCTGTTTCTGCCTTTCTATTCTATTTTTTCCACCCTAGAGCTATCCAATTCGGACTTGTTGATAAAGCTGACCACCGTAAATTACACACTGGTAATATTCCTGTTATTGGCGGACCTGCTATTTACATTGCTTTAGTATTTGCTTTGTTTATGAACCAAAACTTCACGCCTGAGATTTTTGCTTTTGTATTTTGTGCGGGATTTTTAATGTTGCTAGGGGTGATTGACGACAAAATTAATTTAAAGGTCTCATTGCGGCTGTTATCTATGATGTCGATTACTGCCTTTTTGTATTATTTTGCCGATTTTCAAATCTTCACTCTGGGTAATTTATTTGCCTTTGGCGACGTTAACTTAAATAGTTTCACCTTAGTGTTTACCATGATTGTGGTAATAGGTGTGATCACTGCCTTTAACATGGTGGATGGTGTAGACGGGCTATTAGGTTGCCTCAGTATAATTAGTTTTGCAGCGATGGCAGTGCTTTTTGGTGTGAACGGTCAATATCATTTATCTTCAACCTGTGTCTGTTTTATTGCTGCCTTATTACCTTTTTTGATGTGCAATTTATCGCTGTTACCTGATAATCGCTATAAAGTATTTATGGGGGATTCTGGTAGCTTTTTCATTGGTTTCACTATGATTTGTTTATTAGTGGCGGGCAGTCAACAATCGATGCACATTGATGATGCTGGCTCTTCTCCTGTTGGTGATATTGCCTTTCGACCTGTGATTGCATTATGGTTGATGGCGGTACCTGTGATGGATATGATTGCTAATATTATTAGGCGTGTAAATGCGAAACAGTCGCCATTTCAAGCGGACCGTGGTCATTTACATCATAAATTACAAGATTTGGGCTTATCGGATAAACAAGTGCTGATTTTTATCTCTGTACTTGCACTGATTACTGTGAGTATCGGTGTGATGGCTGAAATAGCGAAGGTGCCGGATGTGGTGATGTCGCTATCGTTAATTATTTTATTTACTGCTTATTTTCATTGCTATTCCCATAGCTACAAAGTGAGCGGTTTAATCCATAGTTTATTTGGTAATAAGGTTAATCGCGTTAATTAATAGTTGTCTGGTTATTTTATTAATAATGGGATGAACTTAATGTGATTACTTGAGGTTACCTGTTCCATTGAAAAGGTTTTGTTATGCATTATGATATTTTTAACGGTGATGCCGATGGTATTATCTCGTTAATCCAACTGCGTTTAGCTACACCATTAGATTCTCAATTAGTAACTGGTGTTAAACGTAATATTCAATTATTAAAAACTATCTCTCCAGCAGAGGAAGATAGTTTTACTGTGTTAGATATTTCTATGGAGAAAAACACGCAGCCTTTAATTGATATTCTTGATAAAGGTTTAACGGTGTTTTATGCCGATCATCACCGTGCTGGTGATATTCCTCAACATGATAACCTAACTGCGTTGATTGATTTAGATGCCAATATGTGTACGGCGTTAATTATCGATCAGCATTTAAATGGCCAATACCATGACTGGGCTATTTGTGCGGCTTACGGTGATAATTTAATTGCTAAAGCTGACCAATTGTGTGAGGCAGCTGGGTACACTAAAGAGCAAGCTGAGCAGTTAAAAGAGTTAGGTACCTTGATTAACTATAATGGTTATGGTGCTGATTTATCTGACTTACACTTTGACCCTGCCGAGTTATTCCAAGCGCTATTAAAATACCCAAGTCCGTTTGATGTGTTTGCCGATAAATCTTCTCCATATTATGCATTACAAGCGGCTTATCAGGATGACTTAGAAAAAGCGTTAGCGATTCCTGCTATGCATAGCAGCGATACTTTGAGCGTGTTTGAATTACCTGATCAAAAATGGTCTCGTCGTATTAGTGGTGTTTATGGCAATTTATTAGCGAATAAAGGACCCAAAAGTGCGTTTGCTGTATTAACTAAGAATGCACTGGGTGGTTATTTAGTGTCATTACGTGCGCCTTTAGAGAACAAGCAAGGTGCAGGTGATATTTGTAGTCAATTCGAAACGGGTGGTGGGCGAGCCGCGGCGGCAGGGGTAAATCACTTACCAGTTACTACTTTAGAGAAGTTTATTGGTACTGTTGAAAGTTATTACGGGTAATTGCATCGTTTTATCTATAAATTAAGTATTTATATTATTTACTAATTATCAAAGTCGAGAAATCTAATATGAGAAAAATAGCAGTCGCAGGGACGGGATATGTAGGATTGTCTAACTCAGTCTTACTCGCACAACATAATCAGGTTATTGCAGTTGATGTTATTGCAGAGAAAGTCGCGCTGCTGAATCAAAAGAAATCACCGATTGTAGATGTTGAGATTGAAGATTTTTTAGCCAATAAAGCATTAAACTTTACTGCTACTTTGGATAAAGAGTTAGCTTACAAAGATGCTGAATTTGTTGTTATTGCAACACCTACTGATTACGATCCAACTACTAATTACTTTAACACTTCATCAGTAGAAGCGGTGATTAAAGAAGTGATGGCGATTAATCCAGATGCAGTGATGGTGATTAAATCAACTGTGCCAGTGGGGTATACAAAGAGCATTAAAGAAGAGTTAGGTTGTGATAATTTAATTTTCTCTCCTGAGTTTTTAAGAGAAGGGCGTGCGTTATACGATAACTTACATCCATCACGTATTGTTGTGGGTGAGCAGTCTGAGCGTGCTGAAACCTTTGCTAGTTTGTTAGTGGAAGGGGCGATTAAAGAAAATATTGAAGTACTTTTCACTGATTCAACTGAAGCTGAAGCGGTTAAACTATTTTCTAATACTTATTTAGCGCTGCGTGTTGCTTACTTTAATGAGTTAGATAGTTATGCAGAAGCACATGGTTTAAATAGTCGTCAAATTATTGAAGGTGTTAGTTTAGACCCTCGTATTGGTAGTCATTACAATAATCCATCTTTTGGTTACGGCGGTTACTGTTTACCTAAAGATACCAAGCAATTACGTGCTAATTATGCAGATGTACCAAACAATATTATCGGTGCGATTGTTGATGCGAACTCAACACGTAAAGACTTCGTAGCGGACTCTATCATAGCTAAACAGCCTAAAGTGGTAGGTATTTACCGTTTGATCATGAAAGCGGGCTCAGATAACTTTAGGGCTTCAAGTATCCAAGGGATCATGAAGCGTATTAAAGCTAAAGGTATCGAAGTTGTTATTTATGAACCTGTATTCGAAGGTGATGACTTCTTTAACTCAAAAGTGGTTAAGTCATTGGAAGAGTTTAAAGCGATGTCTGACGTGATTGTATCGAACCGTATGGTAGAAGAGATCAAAGACGTAGCTGATAAAGTTTACACGCGTGACCTATTTGGTAGTGATTAATCACAAATAGAACACAAGTAAACACTCAAAAGCCGTTGTTGAATAAACAACGGCTTTTTTGTTGGTGGAGGAAAAGTCGGGATTATCTTTTTAGTTTTGTTGTTTGTGTAAAGTTATGAATGTTTACGTAACCCCTATTAAAGTTACGAAACATCTTTTAAGGGGCGCTGGGTGAATTAGGCGGCAGCCTAGTGTTATGAGCGGAAGAGCTCTGCGATTCCTTTTTTTAGCCTGCTTGTTTTTGTGTGTTGGTTTTGACCTTGGGGCGCTTGGCGAATTAGGCGACAGCCTAGTGTTATGAGCGGAAGAGCTCTGCGATTCCTTTTTTTAGCTTGCAGTGTTTTTGTGTGTTGATTTTGACTTTGGGGCGCATGCTTTAGCCTGCTTCTTTTGACTTTAATGTTTTATGTTGTGAATCGCATGTTGTTTCGCTTTACTCATTGTGGCTATTCGTTGTATGCGATGACTCGCATACTGGCAGGCTAAAGACCTGCGCCCCAAAATCAGACTTTGTCTGATAGCTATCGCTTCTTATTTGTGTTTGCTTCTTAATTCAGGAAATAAGTGTAGCTTCATTTCTTACGTTATCTTTAAAAGTTACGAAACATCTTTTAAGGGGCGCATGCTTTAGCCTGCTTCTTTTGACTTTAATGTTTTATGTTGTGAATCGCATGTTGTTTCGCTTTACTCATTGAGGCTATTCGTTGTATGCGATGACTCGCATACTGGCAGGCTGAAGACCTGCGCCCCTAATATCAAGCTTTGCTTGATAGCTATTGCTCTTTTTTGTGTTTGTTTGTGGATCATACGAAACATTTTTTAGCTTTATCGATATCAATGAAGGTTACGGTACATCTTTTGAATTTTATCATTATTAATAGAAGTAACGACACATCCTTAGGGGCGCTGAGCGAATTAGCCGGCAGACTAGAGCAATGAGCGGAAGAGCTCTGCGATTCCTTTTTTAGTCTGCTTGTTTTTGTGTGTTGGTTTTGACCTTGGGGCGCATGCTTTAGCTTGCTTCTTTTGATTTTTTTTAATTTAGTGTTTTATATTATGAATTAAGTGTTGGTTCGCTTTGCTCATTGTGGCTGATAGTCGTATGCGATGACTCGCATACTGGCAGGCTAAAGACCTGCGCCCCAAAATCAGACTTCGTCTGATAGCTGTCGCTTCTTATTTGTGTTTGCTTCTTAATTCAGGAAATAAGTGTAGCTTCATTTCTTACGTTATCTGTAAAAGTTACGAAACATCTTTTAAGGGGCGCATGCTTTAGCCTGCTTCTTTTGAATTTTTTTTAATTTAGTGTTTTATATTATGAATTGAGTGTTGGTTCGCTTTGCTCATTGTGGCTAATGGTTGTATGCGATGACTGGCAGGCTAAAAAAAGGGTGCGCAGAGCTTACCCGCTCATGAGACCAACCTGACGGTTGATTCGCCAAGCGCCCAGAAATCAAGCTTCACTTGATAACTGCCGCGCCTTTTTTTGCGGTTATCTGCGTAATTTACGATATGTTTTTTGCTGTTTCCGCTTTCAATTAGGCTGTTTTTGTTGTGCAAAAGTTGGATGTATGGTCCTGTGTGATCGGACTTATCAATAAGAATTGAACTTTTTGTATCTTTTCTGGTTACAAAAGAGAGAAAAATCCTTATACTTACGTGCTTTATTTTTAGGTGGCGACTTAGCTTAATATAAAAAGCGGTCTTTCATCTATTAAACAATGGCTAAATAATAAGTCGTTGTTTTACCTCTTAGCAATTGCGCTGAGATTGGTATTATTAATTTTAACAGTGGATACAAAGCGTTATGAGTACAGTAAATTCTGAAAACAGCAAAAGCTCACTTGATGGGTTGAAATGGACTATTACCGTTTTATTATTAGCGGCAGTGATTGTTGGTAATTATTTATACGGTGAAGAAACACATGTTGTATTACGTGTAGCTGTACTATTAGTACTAGCTGCTTTAGCGGTTCTTTCTGCTGCATTTACTGAAAAAGGCAAAACGTTCCTTGGCTTTGCTAAGGATGCACGCCTTGAAGTACGTAAAGTTGTTTGGCCTACGCGTCAAGAAACCGTACAAACTACATTAATCATCTTAGCAGTATCAACCATTGTTGGTTTGATACTATGGGGTCTTGATGGCATTTTTGTTCGTGTCGTTTCGTTTATCACTACCTCAATTTAAGGGTTTATTATGACTGAAGAAGTTCAAAAAAAGAGATGGTATGTAGTACAAGCCTTTTCTGGTTACGAAGGCCGTGTGCAAAAAACATTATTAGAGCATATTCGTCTTAATGAGATGGAAGAGCACTTCGGACAAATCTTGGTCCCTACTGAAGAAGTAGTTGAAATGCGTGCTGGTCAAAAACGTAAGAGTGAACGTAAGTTCTTCCCTGGTTACGTTTTAGTTGAAATGGCTATGAATGACGATAGCTGGCACTTAGTGAAAAGCATCGACCGTGTTATGGGCTTTATTGGTGGTACTGCAGAACGTCCTGCGCCTATCTCTAAGAAAGAAGTTGATAACATTTTAAACCGTTTACAAGAGTCTCACGATACGCCTCGTCCGCGTACGTTGTTTGAAGCGGGTGAAGTGGTTCGTGTTACTGACGGTCCATTTGCTGACTTCTCTGGTACTGTTGAAGAAGTTGACTACGATAAGAGCCGCTTGAAAGTATCGGTTTCTATCTTTGGTCGTGCAACGCCAGTTGAACTTGAGTTCTCTCAAGTTGAAAAGAACTAATTAAGCATTTTTAAATGCGATTTTGAAAAGCCAATGAGGTCATTCTTATTGGCTTTTTTGTTTTCTGAAGTTTAATTAAATAAAACGCTTAAAAAAACGCCAAAAGATCTTGTGGAAAAGGTGTTGATGACGTTATAATTCGCCGCCCAATTTATTTGCTGTTTTAATGCATTTTAAAATAGCAGAAAGATCAGGGTTCGAGTTGGCTGCAATAAGGCAGTCACTTACGTTTTTACGGGAAGCTGATTATTTCAGCGTTATACCCAAATAAAGGTAATATATCATGGCTAAGAAAGTAACCGCATATATCAAGCTGCAAGTTTCAGCTGGTATGGCAAACCCGTCACCACCAGTTGGTCCAGCTCTAGGTCAACACGGTGTTAACATCATGGAATTCTGTAAAGCATTCAATGCAAAAACAGAAGCTCAAGAAAAAGGCGCTCCAGTTCCTGTAGTAATTACAGTATATGCTGACCGTTCTTTTACGTTCGAAACTAAGACTCCACCTGCATCTTACTTACTTAAGAAAGCTGCTGGCATCAAATCTGGTTCTGCTGTACCTAACAAAGATAAAGTAGGTAAAGTAACAGTTGCTCAACTTGAAGAAATCGCTAAAGCGAAAGAAGTTGATTTAACGGGTGCCGATCTTGAAGCGATGGTACGTTGTATTGCGGGTTCTGCTCGTTCTATGGGTCTGGAAGTAGAGGGTTAATACAATGGCTAAATTATCTAAACGCATGACAGCTATCCGTGCAGAAGTTGACGGAACTAAAGAATACGAAATCAATGAAGCAGTAGCACTTTTACAAAAGTTCGCTACAGCTAAATTCAGCGAAAGCATTGATGTTGCAGTTAACCTAGGTGTTGATCCTCGTCGTAGTGATCAAAACGTACGTGGCGCAACTGTATTACCACACGGTACTGGACGTGAAGTTCGTGTTGCTGTATTCACACAAGGCGCTAACGCAGAAGCTGCTAAAGCTGCTGGTGCGGATATCGTTGGTATGGACGATCTTGCTGCTCAAGTTAAAGCTGGCGAAATGGATTTTGACGTAGTAATTGCATCACCAGACGCTATGCGTGTTGTTGGTCAATTAGGTCAAATCTTAGGTCCACGTGGCCTAATGCCTAACCCGAAAGTTGGTACAGTTACACCTAACGTTGCAGAAGCAGTTAAAAATGCTAAAGCTGGTCAGGTTCGTTACCGTAACGACAAGAATGGTATTATCCATTCTACAATCGGTAAAGCGACATTTACTGGTGAACAAATTAAAGAAAACCTAGAAGCATTGATTATTGCTCTTAAAAAAGCAAAACCATCAGGCGCTAAAGGTCAATTCATCAAGAAAGTTTCTCTATCTACAACTATGGGTGCTGGCGTTAAAGTTGACCAAGCAACTCTAGTAACTGTAGTAGCGTAATTTTTTTATAGTCACTAGGTGATTAATCATTTAGTGACTATACAAGGCCGCGTATTGCTTGTATAATATGCGACCTTACTTTGGAGGGCCTTAGGTCCCTTCTTAGACCGCAGGTGTTAATTCTTTGAATTCACTTAATTTCCTGCGTAGATGGTACCGGACCCCAGAAAGATTATTCTACTGGATCCGAAACCAAAATAGTGCCTCACCATCAGGTGGGGGTGTTTATCTAGGGTAAAACCTAGTGGAATCCAGGAGTAAAACCAAATGGCATTAAGACTCGAAGACAAACAAGCTATTGTTGCTGAAGTCAACGAAGCTGCTAAAGGCGCTCTGTCTGCTGTAACTGCCGATTCACGCGGTGTAACAGTAGGTGCAATGACTGAACTTCGTGCAGCAGCACGTGCAAACGGTGTATTTTTACGAGTTATTCGTAACACACTAGCACGTCGTGCAGTTGAAGGTACTGACTTTGCATGTCTGGCAGATACGTTTACCGGTCCTACTATCCTTGCATTTTCAAACGAACATCCGGGTGCAGCAGCACGTCTTTTAAAAGACTTCGCTAAAGCAAACGAAAAGTTTGAAGTTAAAGGATTAGCATTTGAGGGTGAATTCATTGAAGCCGCTCAAATCGACCGTCTAGCGACATTACCAACATACGACGAAGCAATTGCGAAACTGATGGCTACTATGAAAGAAGCTGCAGCTGGCAAACTTGTACGTACTCTGGCTGCATTACGCGACCAGAAAGAAGAATCTGCAGCGTAATAGCTGTAATACCATTTTATAATCTATATATAGGAATTGACTCATGTCTATTACTAAAGACCAAATCATTGATGCTGTTGCAGAACTATCTGTAATGGAAGTTGTTGAACTAATCGAAGCAATGGAAGAAAAATTCGGTGTATCTGCTGCTGCTGTTGCTGCAGGTCCTGCTGCTGCTGGCGAAGCTGCTGCTGAGCAAACTGAATTCAACCTAGTACTTACTGCATTCGGTGAGAACAAAGTTAAAGCAATCAAAGCTGTACGTGGCATCACAGGTCTAGGCCTGAAAGAAGCTAAAGAAGCTGTTGAATCTTGCCCAGCTGTATTGAAAGAAGGCATCGCTAAAGAAGAAGCTGAAGCATTCAAGAAAGAGCTAGAAGAAATCGGTGCTACTGCTGAACTTAAATAAGTTAGACTACCTAACTTATTAGCCATGAAAATGGCATTGGCTGGTGATTATTTAATCACCGGCCTTTTTGCGCTATAGGATACCGTGATTTATCATTATTTTTTACGGTCATCGGACGCTTAAGGTGATGTTATAGAACGCATCATTAACACCAAAATAATGTGCCGCCGTTGTCTAATATTAAAGATCCAAACCAAGCCAGACAACTATGACCAATTTTATCAGCGAGCAAAGGAACCACATGGGTTACTCTTATACTGAGAAAAAACGTATTCGTAAGGATTTTGGGAAACGTCCACAAGTTATGGAAAAACCATACTTGTTGGAAATTCAACTAGATTCATTCAAACGATTCATTGAAGTCGATCTAACTGGAGAAGTGGGCCTAGAAGCTGCTTTTAACAGCATCTTCCCTATCGCTAGTTACTCAGGTACGTCGGAACTACAATATGTTAGTTACCGTTTAGGCGATCCCGTATTTGATGTAAAAGAATGTCAAATCCGCGGAGTAACATACTCTGCTTCTTTACGTGTAAAATTACGTCTTGTTATTTATGACCGCGATGCACCAGCAGGTACGGTTAAAGATATCCGTGAACAAGAAGTTTACATGGGCGAAATGCCACTCATGACAGAAAATGGTACCTTTGTGATCAATGGTACAGAGCGTGTTATTGTTTCACAATTACACCGTTCTCCTGGCGTTTTCTTTGACCATGATAAAGGTAAAACACACAGTTCGGGTAAAGTGTTATATAACGCACGTGTTATCCCTTACCGTGGTTCTTGGTTGGATTTTGAATTTGACCCGAAAGATAACTTATTTGTTCGTATTGACCGTCGTCGTAAATTACCTGCAACGATCATGTTACGTGCACTTGAGTATACAACAGAACAAATCCTAGACATCTTCTTTGATACAACTGAGTTTGTAATTAAAGATGGTGTGATCACTATGGCTCTTATTGCAGACCGTTTACGTGGTGAACAGTTTACATTTGACATCGTGAGCAATGGTACAACTTATGTTGAAGGTGGCAAGCGTATTACTGCTCGTCATATTCGTCAGCTTGAAAAAGACGGCGTTAAACACATCGAAGTACCGTTTGAACACCTAGAAGGCAAAGTATCTGCTAAAGATTACATCAGCAGCGAAACTGGCGAAATCATCGTTAATGCAAATGATGTATTCACGCTTGAGCTATTAGCTGAGCTTGCACAATCAGGTATCAAAACTTTCGAAGCTATCTACACTAATGAACTAGATTGTGGTGCTTTCATCTCTGACACATTACGTGTTGATTCTTCAACTAACCGTTTAGAAGCGTTAGTAGAAATCTACCGTATGATGCGTCCTGGTGAGCCACCAACAAAAGATGCTGCTGAAGGTCTATTCCAAAACTTATTCTTTGCTGAAGAACGTTATGACTTATCTAAAGTAGGTCGTATGAAGTTCAACCGTCGTGTTGGTATCGATGGCGATGAAGGTCCTGGTATTTTATCTAACGAAGATATCTTAAGTGTGATGAAAACACTGATTGATATCCGTAACGGTAATGGTGAAGTAGATGATATCGATCATCTTGGTAACCGTCGTATCCGTTGTGTTGGTGAAATGGCTGAAAACCAATTCCGTGTTGGTTTAGTACGTGTAGAACGTGCTGTTAAAGAGCGTCTATCTCTAGGCGACCTTGATGCAACTATGCCGCAAGATCTGATCAATGCAAAACCTATTTCTGCTGCTGTTAAAGAGTTCTTTGGTTCTTCACAACTGTCTCAGTTCATGGACCAAAATAACCCGTTATCAGAAGTAACACATAAGCGTCGTATCTCTGCATTAGGTCCTGGTGGTCTAACACGTGAACGTGCTGGCTTCGAAGTACGTGACGTTCACGCAACTCACTACGGTCGTTTATGTCCAATCGAAACGCCAGAGGGACCAAACATCGGTCTTATCAACTCGTTAGCAACGTTCTCACGTACTAACAGTTACGGTTTCTTAGAAACACCTTACCGTAAAGTTGTTGATGGTAAACCTTCTGATAAAGTTGAATACTTATCAGCTATCGAAGAGGGTACTTTCGTTATCGCACAGGCATCTGCTAACGTTAATGAAAATGGCTTACTAGATGAAGAGATGATTCCGTGTCGTCATAAAGGTGAAACTACCTTTATGGGACCAAATGACATCGATTATATGGATGTGTCACCACAACAGATCATCTCTGTTGCTGCGTCACTTATCCCGTTCTTAGAACACGATGATGCTAACCGTGCCTTAATGGGTGCGAACATGCAACGTCAAGCTGTACCAACACTACGTGCTGATAAGCCATTAGTAGGTACAGGTATCGAACGTCGTCTTGCTATCGACTCTGGTGTTACTATCATCGCTAAGCGCGGTGGTGTAATCGATTACGTTGATGCATCTCGTATCGTTGTTAAAGTTGCTGATGATGAGTTACTAGCTGGTGAAGCGGGTATCGATATCTACAACTTAACTAAATACACTCGTTCGAATCAGAATACTTGTATTAACCAAAAACCTACGTGTAAACCTGGCGAGCCAATTGTTCGCGGTGACGTATTAGCCGATGGTCCATCGACTGATATGGGTGATTTAGCACTTGGCCAAAACATGAAGATTGCCTTCATGCCTTGGAACGGTTACAACTTTGAGGATTCAATCCTTATTTCTGAGCGTGTATCTCAAGAAGATCGTTTCACTACGATTCATATCCAAGAGTTCTCATGTATTGCACGTGAAACTAAATTGGGTACAGAAGAGATCACTGCGGATATCCCTAACGTTGGTGAATCTGCACTAAGCAAACTAGATGAGTCTGGTATTGTTTATGTAGGTGCTGAAGTTAAACCAGGTGATATCTTAGTAGGTAAAGTAACACCTAAAGGTGAAACACAACTTACACCAGAAGAAAAACTATTACGTGCAATCTTCGGTGAGAAAGCGTCTGACGTTAAAGATAGCTCTCTACGTGTATCTAACTCTACATACGCAACAGTAATCGACGTTCAAGTCTTTACTCGTGATGGTGTTGAGAAAGATAAACGTGCATTAGAAATCGAAGAAATGCAATTACGTGCTGCGAAGAAAGATTTAACTGAGAAGTTCAAGATCTTAGAAAACGCAATCCACGAAAAAGCATTGAAAGTACTAGTGTCTGCTGGACAAGAAGAAGCGCGTCTACTACAAATGCCTAAGGCACAGTGGTTCGACATCGTTCTTTCTGATAACGAAAAGCAAACGCACTTAGACCAAATCAATGCACAATACGATGAAGTTAAAGCAGACTACGATAAAGAGTTTGATCTTAAACGTCGTAAAATTACACAAGGTGACGATTTAGCACCTGGTGTACAAAAAATTGTTAAGGTTTACCTTGCGGTACGTCGTCGCCTACAACCAGGTGATAAAATGGCTGGTCGTCACGGTAACAAAGGTGTTATCTCAAATATCGTTCCTGTTGAAGATATGCCTCACGATGAGTTTGGTGTTCCAGTTGATATCGTACTTAACCCACTGGGTGTACCATCACGAATGAACATCGGTCAGATCTTAGAAACTCACTTAGGCTTAGCGGCTAAAGGTGTTGGTGAAAAACTACAACGTATGATCAAAGATCAACGTGAAGTTGAGATCGGTAAAGTACGTGAATACGTACAAAAACTATACTCATTTGGCGATGCACCTTGTCACGTAGACTTAAATGACTTCGATGATGACGCAGTATTACGTCTTGCTAAAAACCTATACAAAGGTTTACCAGTAGCAACACCTGCATTTGATGGCGCTCACGAAAGTGAAATCCGTGAACTATTACGTTTAGCTGATTTACCAGAATCTGGTCAATTACAACTAACTGATGGTCGTACGGGTATCCCATTCGAACGTCCAGTAACCGTTGGTTACATGTACATGTTAAAACTTAACCACTTGGTTGATGATAAAATGCATGCACGTTCAACAGGTTCTTACAGCTTGGTTACTCAGCAACCACTTGGTGGTAAAGCTCAGTTCGGTGGCCAGCGTTTCGGTGAGATGGAAGTATGGGCACTTGAAGCTTACGGTGCTGCTTACACTCTTCAAGAGATGCTAACGGTTAAATCGGATGATGTGAATGGTCGTACTAAGATGTATAAAAACATCGTTGACGGTGACCATAGAATGGAACCAGGCATGCCTGAGTCATTCAACGTATTGTTGAAAGAGATCCGTTCATTAAGCATCAACATCGAGTTAGATGAAGAAAACGGCTAAGCAATAGCTGTCGGCTGAAGTACATATGTGGTGCCTTGTTTGTTGAGGCACCTAGTTTTAACTCCTAATGGGAGAGTAGCGTGAAAGACTTACTCAAGTTTTTAAAGCAACAAAATAAAACCAAAGAATTCGATGGTATTAAAATCGGTTTAGCATCACCTGAAATGATCCGTTCGTGGTCTTTTGGTGAAGTTAAAAAGCCTGAAACAATTAACTACCGTACATTTAAACCTGAACGTGAAGGTTTATTCTGTGCACGTATCTTTGGTCCTATCAAAGATTACGAATGTTTATGTGGTAAATACAAACGCCTTAAACATCGTGGTGTTATTTGTGAAAAATGTGGTGTTGAGGTTACTCAAGCTAAAGTTCGTCGTGACCGTATGGGACACATCGAATTAGCATCACCTGTTGCACACATTTGGTTCCTTAAATCACTTCCGTCTCGTATCGGCTTAATGCTAGATATGACGTTACGTGATATCGAACGTATCCTTTACTTTGAATCATTCGTGGTTGTTGAACCTGGTATGACTGATCTTGAGCGTGGCCAAATCCTGCTTGAAGAAGAGTACCTAGATAACCTAGAGCAATGGGGCGATGAGTTTGATGCAATGATGGGCGCTGAAGCCGTATTTGCACTACTTAAAGATCTTGACCTTGAGCATGAAATCAAAGGTATGCGTGAAGAGTTAGAATCGACTAATTCTGAAACACGTCGTAAGAAACTGACTAAACGTCTGAAATTGGTTGAATCTTTCCACCAATCTTCAAACAAACCAGAGTGGATGATCTTAACAGTACTGCCTGTACTTCCACCTGATTTACGTCCTCTAGTACCACTAGATGGCGGGCGTTTCGCTACATCTGATCTAAATGACTTATACCGTCGTGTTATTAACCGTAATAACCGTCTGAAACGTCTATTAGAACTAGCTGCACCAGATATCATCGTACGTAACGAAAAACGTATGTTACAAGAGTCTGTTGATGCGTTATTAGATAATGGTCGTCGTGGCCGAGCTATCACTGGCTCTAACAAACGTCCTCTAAAATCGCTTGCAGATATGATCAAAGGTAAGCAAGGTCGTTTCCGTCAAAACTTACTAGGTAAACGTGTAGATTACTCTGGCCGTTCTGTAATTACAGTGGGTCCATCACTACGTTTACACCAATGTGGTCTTCCGAAGAAGATGGCATTAGAGCTATTCAAACCATTCGTATACGGTAAGTTAGAAGCATTAGGTCTTGCTACTACTATTAAAGCAGCTAAGAAACTAGTTGACCGTGAAGGTGGTGAAGTTTGGGACATCTTAGAAGGTGTTATCCGTGAACATCCAGTGCTACTTAACCGTGCACCAACACTTCACAGACTAGGTATCCAAGCGTTTGAACCTGTATTAATCGAAGGTAAAGCGATTCAATTACATCCATTAGTATGTGCGGCATACAACGCCGACTTCGATGGTGACCAAATGGCGGTACACGTACCGTTAACAATTGAAGCGCAGCTTGAAGCTCGTACCTTGATGATGTCTACGAATAACATCCTATCACCTGCAAATGGTGAGCCGATTATCGTACCTTCTCAAGACGTTGTATTAGGTTTGTACTACATGACTCGTACGCGCATTAATGCACGTGGTGAAGGCATGTATTTCCAAAATGCAAAAGAAGCTGAAAAAGCGTACCGTGCTGGTGTTGTAGACTTACAAGCAATTGTTAAAGTTCGTATGACGCAAGTACACATTGCTGAAGACAAAACGCGTACATCAACTACTGCTTTAGTTGAAACAACGATTGGTCGTGCCATCTTATCGTTAATCATGCCTGAAGGTTTACCGTTTGAGCATGTTGATTTGAACATGGGCAAAAAAGCAATCTCTAATGTATTGAATGCTTGTTACCGTCTACTAGGTATTAAAGATACGGTTATCTTTGCTGACCAATTAATGTACACAGGTTTTGAGTACGCAACGCTATCGGGTGCCTCTGTTGGTATTAACGATATGGTTATTCCAGAGGCTAAGAAAACATTAGTTGACGAAGCTGAAGCGGAAGTACTAGAAATCCAAGAGCAATTCCAAGCCGGTCTTGTTACTGCGGGTGAGCGTTACAATAAAGTTATCGATATCTGGGCAAGTGCGAATGAGCAAGTGGCTAAAGCGATGATGGAAAACCTTTCTAAAGACACTGTCTTAACAGCGAAAGGTGAAGAAGTTCAGCAAGATTCGTTTAACAGCGTTTACATGATGGCCGACTCGGGCGCACGTGGTAGTGCCGCTCAGATTCGTCAGCTAGCGGGTATGCGTGGTCTGATGGCTAAACCGGATGGTTCAATCATCGAAACACCTATCGTAGCTAACTTCCGTGAAGGTCTAAACGTACTTCAGTACTTTATCTCGACGCATGGTGCACGTAAAGGTCTAGCCGATACCGCACTTAAAACAGCAAACTCGGGTTACCTAACTCGTCGTCTTGTTGATATTGCTCAAGATTTAGTTATCACAGAAGAAGATTGTGGTAGTGAAGAAGGTCTATTAGTAACACCGTTAATTCAAGGTGGTGACGTTGTTGAACCACTTCGTGAACGTGTACTAGGTCGTGTTGTTGCTCGTGACATCATCAAACCAGGTACAGATAACGAAGTATTAATCGCACGTAACGTATTACTAGACGAAAAATACTGTGACTTAATCGAAGAAGCCTCTGTTGACCAAGTATGGGTTCGCTCAGTTATTACTTGTCACACTGACTTCGGTGCTTGTGCACAATGTTACGGCCGTGACTTGGCGCGTGGACACATGGTTGGTCAAGGTGAAGCTGTTGGTGTTATGGCTGCACAATCAATCGGTGAACCGGGTACACAGTTAACGATGCGTACGTTCCACATCGGTGGTGCTGCATCTCGAGCGGCATCTGAAAACAGTATTCAAGTTAAGAACTCTGGTAAAGTTAAATTACATAACGCTAAGTTTGTAACTAACTCTGATAACAAAGTAGTTATCACATCTCGTTCTACTGAATTAACAGTAATCGATGAACTAGGTCGTACGAAAGAAAACCATCGTCTACCTTACGGTGCTGTACTTGAAAAAGCAGATGGCGAAGCTATCACAGCTGGCGAAATCATCGCTAACTGGGACCCGCATACGCATCCAATCATCACTGAGGTGGAAGGTACGATAGAGTTCCTAGACTTCATTGAAGGCGTAACCATTGACAAACAAACAGATGAACTAACTGGTCTATCTAGTATTGTTGTTATTGACCCTGCACAACGTCCAAGTGCTGGTAAAGAAATGCGTCCAATGACTAAACTAGTTGATGCTAAAGGTAATGATTTATTCATTCCTGGTACTGATGTTGCTGCGCAATACGCATTACCTGCAAAAGCTATCGTTAGTCTAGAAGATGGTGCTAAAGTACGAGTTGGTGACGCGGTTGCACGTATCCCACAAGAAAGCTCGAAAACTCGTGATATCACGGGTGGTCTACCTCGCGTAGCCGACTTATTCGAAGCACGTACGCCTAAAGATGCTGCTATCTTAGCGGAAGTATCTGGTACATTATCATTTGGTAAAGAAACCAAAGGTAAGCGTCGTTTAGTGATTACTAAACCTGACGGTGATGTATACGAAGAGATGATCCCTAAATGGCGTCACCTAAACATCTTCGAAGGTGAGAAGATTGAAAAAGGTGAGGTTATTTCTGATGGTCCTGAGTCTCCTCATGACATTCTTCGTCTACGTGGTATTAGCCCAGTGGCTAACTACATCACTAACGAAGTACAAGAAGTATACCGTTTACAAGGTGTAAAAATTAATGATAAGCACATCGAAGTTATCGTTAACCAAATGCTACGTAAATGTATCATCACTGATGCCGGCGACACTGCATTCTTAGTGGGTGAGCAAGCTGAAGTTGCACGCGTTATCATTGAAAACCGTAAACTTGAAGCTGAAGGTAAAATCGTTGCTAAGTTTGAATACCAGTTACTAGGTATTACTAAAGCATCACTAGCTACTGAATCATTTATTTCAGCTGCATCTTTCCAAGAAACAACACGTGTTCTTACGGAAGCTGCTGTTGCAGGTAAATGTGACCAATTACATGGCTTGAAAGAGAATGTAATCGTAGGTCGCTTGATTCCAGCTGGTACTGGTTTTGCACATCACCGTACTCGTGCTGCAGAGAAAGCGAAAGAGCTTGAGCCTGTAGTAGAAGAGCCAATCATCGATGTTGAAGCTGCTGAGCAAAACTTAGCAGATTTACTAAACGCCGTTGATTTTGGTGAGTAATACAACAATATAACTATATTGTTTAAAAAAGGTGCTTCGGCACCTTTTTTTATGCCTGTAATTTGAGGTGCGGATTAAGTGGAAACAATTAATACCAATCATAGTAAGTAACTGATCTA
>NZ_QOCB01000069.1 GCF_003318165.1 Psychromonas sp. B3M02 | reverse complement strand
CTAAAGCCAGTAAGCCGGTTAACCCTACAATTAAATGTTTCATCATTATAGTTTCCCGTGAGTTTGTGGCTAATACCAATTGTATTAAATAACTGATCTAAATTTTGCGCCGGAAAAATGGCTTAGTTAGAGGCGTAAGTTGATGTAAATGGTTGTTCCCTATACGAAACTTACAACGAAAAAATAAGTTGTTTTAACAAGTAAAATAGATCAGTTACTTACTATGATTGGTATCATTATAGCCAGAGCGACATAAGCCAACTGTTTTTTGTCTAGCTTAATTGCCTTGTTATATTTTCTGTACCATAATCCAATATATATTGGTACAAACTAAAAGAGTAAATTATGGCTAAAAATACTAGCGTAACCTTAGGTGATCACTTTGATCAATTCATAAACCAACAGCTACACTCTGGACGCTATGGTTCTGCGAGTGAAGTTATTCGCGCTGGCTTGCGTGCTCTAGAAGACCAGGAAGCTAAACTACATAACTTACGTAACATGCTTGCTCAAGGAGAACAAAGTGACACAGTCGATTACAGTTACGACTCTCTTATCGCTGAACTTGATAAAGATAACCATTAATGAATAAGTTTGTATTATCTGCTAAAGCAAAATCAGACTTAATCAACATTGCAAAATATACCCAAACGACTTGGGGACAGGCTCAACGAAATGACTACTTAAAAATATTAGATAGTTCATTCCAATTGTTGTCTGAAGATCCTGAAATTGGACTGCGTTGCGATTATATAAAAGAAGGATATAGTAAATATCCTCAAGCCAGTCATGTAATCTACTATAAGGGTCACAAAGAAAACCAAATATTGATTGTTCGTGTTTTACATAAAAGCATGGATGTAAATCGTGCACTATGAGAAAAATATAGCGGCCAATTCAGCTGCATCGAAGGCTTCAGCTGAAATCATGGTAATGCTGACCCCTCATTCATTTTGACCAGAACGAACCTAACCAACACCCTGTTTAAGTTTGCTAAAAGCAATGTATGATTTGGGAAGACTCTACGACGAGGAATTATAGCCGCATTGAGCATCAAATTACTCACTAACTCTTTGATATAAATAATTTTAATATCAAGGTACCCAGCACTTTAGCACTGCGCTAAAAAGAAGATACTCACCGCTTTTAAAGTTTGCAATTAATGGTTAAATTATAAAAGCAGTGAGTCTCAGGACATGTTGTTATGTTTCTGTACGACGGAGCCCATAAATTGCATGATCGACAATTCGTCCATTTAGGTTTTCTGCATTAGAAATCACTCCCTCTAACTTCATTCCTAAGCGCTCACAAACAGCCCTGCTAGCGAAGTTTTCAGTAGCTGCTGATATTTCGATTTTATGTATTTCTAAATCACTAAATGCAATATCTATGAGTTTTTTACAAACTCGGGTCATTATTCCATTGCCTTGAACTGATTCTATCAGCCAATAACCAATCTCGACTTTTTTCAATTCATGATTAATTGTATTGAAGCTGACATTACCCACTAATTTTTCATTGAACCAAATTCCACAGACCATTGATTTGCCATCTGCATAATCATGTAGAGATTTACGAATAAATGAAATAAAGTCCTGCTTATTCTCACAATGCGGAGGCCAAGCTAGCCACTTTTCAAGATAGGTAAAATTCTCCTTAACCAATTCCAAATACATTGGAGCAAAAGATTCTTGTAACAATGACAATTTAATTTCTTCATCTATTATTGTGCTGAACAATGAACACTCCTTGAAACATAACGAAGCTGTAGAATTTCTCATTTCCAGCCTGATTATTTAAAATAAAAACCACATTAATTTATATTTAATTGATATGCCAATAGATTATTCGGTTTTCAATAAATGATTGCTCATGGTGAAGCTGGGCCCCATTCATTTTAACCAGAACGAACCTAACCAACACCCTGTTTAAGTTTGTTAAAAGCAATGTATGATTTGAGAAAGCCCTATTGCCGCATTGAGTAGTGAATTATTCATTAACCCTTTGATATACAAAGTTTCAATGTATGTGCGTCCAGTATTTGGTATTTGAAACGATTGATTTGTTGGCTAGCATCATTAAGTAAAACCATTCTGCTCGATGGGCAGAGTCATTGGATATAGTTGGCGAAAATATAAAATAATAAAAACGCTCCTTTCTTACTGTTAATCAATGCTAGCTAAACTCTTTTTCTGGTAGAATCCAAAACTTAATATCTCATCTTTTCATCCACATAAGAGTGAATTACATGACACATCCAATTTTAGGTACGGCAACATCGGCCAGTGCAACTAAGGCATTACTATTAGGCTCAGGCGAATTAGGCAAAGAAGTAGCTATCGAACTACAACGTTTTGGCATCGAAGTGATTGCTGCTGATAGCTATGCAAATGCACCAGCAATGCAAATCGCACATCGTTCACATGTTGTCAGCATGCTAGATGGGAAACGCTTAGAAGAAATCATTCGCTTAGAAAACCCAGATTTTATTATTCCTGAAGTAGAAGCAATAGCGACTGATACCTTATTGGAGTTAGAGCAACAAGGTTTTAATGTTGTCTCGACTGCGCGTGCTGCAAAATTAACCATGGATAGAGAAGGCATTCGTCGTTTAGCCGCTGAAACGTTAAGCGTAAAAACGTCACCTTACATTTTTGCCGATACTAAAGAAGAGTATTTACAAGCCGTTAAAGAGATTGGCCAGCCTTGTGTCATTAAGCCTGTAATGAGTAGCTCAGGTAAAGGTCAAAGCGTGGTAAAAACGGACGCTGATTTAGATAACTCTTGGACTTATTCTCAAGAAGGTGGCCGTACTGGCGAAGGTCGTATTATTATTGAAGGCTTTGTTCCATTTGATTATGAAATCACTTTATTAACGGTTAGCGCGGTTGATGGCATACACTTTTGCGCCCCTATTGGCCATCGTCAAGAAGACGGTGATTACCGTGAATCATGGCAGCCACAAGCGATGTCAGAAGCAGCTTTACAGAAAGCTCAAACTATTGCGACCAAGGTGGTTACTGAATTAGGTGGCTTTGGTTTATTTGGGATGGAATTTTTTGTAAAAGGTGATGAAGTTTACTTTAGCGAAGTCTCGCCTCGCCCACACGATACAGGCTTGGTGACTTTGATTTCACAGGACTTATCTGAGTTCGCTTTGCATGTGCGCGCTATTTTAGGTTTCCCTATTGGTAACATTACGCAATACGGCCCTTCAGCTTCGAGTGTTATTTTAGGTAATGGCACATCTCAAGATATCCAATTTGAAGGTGTAGCCACTGCGCTAGGCAAAGTAGCCGGTTCGCAGATACGTTTATTTGCAAAACCCAATATTAACGGTAGTCGCCGTTTAGGGGTCGCGATTGCTCGTGGTGAAAATATAAAACAAGCCATTGAGGGTGCAAAATCTGTCAGTACTGCTGTAAACATTGTTTATTAAATAAAAATTTATTGCTGAACCTTGACATAGCCTCTACCTATTTTTCCACAAATAACAAATGAAAAGCCAATATTGCCAAAGCAGTATTGGCTTTTTTATACGGTTTTTATGGAATGTTATTATCAGGAAAAGCACTAGAGGTAATACCAATCACACTAATTAACTGATCTATTTTACTTGCAAAGTACTCCCGCATTAGTTGAATTAACAAAAACCAACCAATTACGATAACACCTTATTCAAGGCTACTACGTCCATTTTTCCCATTGAGTTTTTCTTAATGAGTAACCACCTTTAGCAAGCTCAGGCAAGGAGCTAATTATACAACAGCATAGTTTTATAAAGGCCGAAATCTACATAAACTAGCAAGACGGCATATACCAAAAAGGCAAATCAACATGATTTGCCTTTTTGGTATCTTATTAACTTATTTTTGGAATTTAGAATTTGTATTCAAGACCAACTGATGCGTATTTCATGTCCGTTGAAAAATCAGAATCGCTGTCCGCGCTATCAACATCTAAATCATTATCATAAACGGTATAATCGACTTTAACTGCCCAGTTTTTATCTAAGTGGTAACTCACTCCTACCCCGGCAAATAACCCAGTGTCATCTTCGTTTCCATCAACACCCAAAACAGAGTAATCTGTTTCATACCAGAGCTGACCGCCTTTAGCATAAATTTCGATATTGTTTGTCACTGGTAAACCTAATTTTAAACCAAGGGTATATCCATCCGTTTCTGCACTTGCCACAGAGTTTCCATAATCACCAAAATCTACATAACTCCCCTCAACAGCAATATATTCATTCAAAGAGTAACCTAGAAATAGTTGATAAGCGTCTTTATCATCATCAAATTCATCATCCCCATCCACTCGTAAATAACCATAATTACCACCTACATAAACACCTGCCGCATCGGAATCTGGGTTATATGCTTCTGCATGCACCAATGTTGCAGTGCTTAAAAAACCAGTTGAAATTAATGCGTATGCTAAAATTGACTTTTTCATTGTATGCTCCATAAGTGTTTTATTATTTAATACTCATACTGAATTACTTTGTTAGTAGAGTTGCTCTTTAAACTATTAAAGCTGTTTAAGCTGTTTATCTAATTACAAAGTATGTACTACAAAATATGTGCCAACATTTATCCCCTAAAAAAGGCTAATTTTCGTTCTAAAAATGTACAATCTATTGTTTTCATATGAATTTTTTATAATCTACTATGAAGAAATTACATGCTGTAATCGTTCAAACACAGTTTTGGATACACATGTTTAAATAAGAAATATCAACTAGTTAAAACAAAACCTTACTCAATACGGCTACGCCACTCCTCCCGTTGAGTTTTTCTGAATTAATCACTGTTTTTAGCAAGCTAGGGCAGGCAGGGATTTATGCGACCGCAAAGTTATATGAGCAGGCTAAGCTCAGCGTGTACTTTGTTCGTTCCTCGCTGAATTCAGAACATGAACGTCGCCTATGATAAACAATGCGTTAAGACAATAGTGTTGCTTTACTTCAAAGGAATAGATCAAAAGTAGATCTTTTAACCTTTTACCAACGTAAAAATTCCTAGATACCCCCTTAGGAGTGATTATGGATACCTTAGCAATTGACTTAGCGCGATTTCAATTCGCCTTTACCGTAGCTTTTCATATTATTTTTCCTTCCTTTACTATCGGCCTGGCTTCATACTTAGCTGTATTAGAGGGACTCTGGCTCAAAACCGGTAAAGAAAAATATATCCAGCTGTACAAATATTGGATAAAGATATTTGCCATCAGTTTTGGTATGGGGGTGGTGAGTGGCATTGTTTTAAGTTACCAGTTCGGTACTAACTGGAGTGTGTTCGCCGATAAGACAGGCCCAATTCTTGGCCCATTAATGGGTTATGAAGTTCTTTCCGCCTTCTTTTTAGAAGCGGGTTTTCTTGGTGTGATGCTGTTTGGTATGTCTCGCGTTGGTAAAAAACTGCATTTCGCTTCTACCTGTATTGTTGCGTTTGGGACGTTTTTATCGGCCTTCTGGATCCTCTCAGTAAATAGTTGGATGCAAACTCCTGCAGGTTATGCGATCAACGAAGTCGGACAATTTATTCCTGAAGATTGGTTTGCTGTGGTGTTTAATCCCTCTTTCCCTTATCGCCTAGTGCATATGTTATTGGCTTCTTACTTAACCACTGCCTTTGTGGTTGCCGCCGTCGGTGCATATCACCTTATTAAAGCGCCCCACAACCCATTGGCCAAAACTATGTTTTCGATGGCCTTATGGATGATTACTATCGTTACACCACTGCAAATTATCGCCGGGGATTTCCACGGTTTAAACACATTAGAGCATCAACCTGCCAAATTAGCAGCGATGGAAGGACACTATCAAACTCATAAAGGGGCACCACTCATTCTATTTGGTATACCCGATGATGAAGCCAAGCAAATGAACTATCAAGTTGCGATTCCTAAGCTTGGTAGCCTTATCTTGACTCATGACCTTAACGGTGAACTTAAAGGTCTCGATGCTTTTTCGGAAACAGATCATCCACCAGTCTCCATTGTATTCTGGAGTTTTCGAGTCATGGTCGGTATTGGCTTTGCGATGTTAGTAATAGGCTTATTCAGCTTGTGGCTACGTAAAAAAGACAAACTATACCAGCCAAGCCTATTCCACCGACTATGTGTCGCCTTCGGGCCTGCAGGCTTTATTGCCATATTAGCCGGCTGGATAACGACTGAAGTTGGAAGACAACCCTTTACCGTTTATGGGCTATTACGCACGGCAGATTCTGCTTCACCGATTGATGCTACCGCGATTAGTACCTCTTTAATCGCCTTTATTGTGGTCTATTTTTGTGTGTTCGGCGCTGGCTTCTTTTATCTGCTCAGACTCATGCGGAAATCACCAACTCGCTATGAAGAGCCCTTAGAACCGCGTCTGCCTGAAGGTGAAAATGTACCAGCTGCTATTCACCCTAACCGATTAACAGAGAGGTAACAATTATGGATTACGCACTTATTTGGTACGGATTAATTGGCCTAGCGGTATTGATTTATGTGGTTCTTGATGGCTTTGACTTAGGCATTGGGGTGCTTTTCCCCAATGCAAAGAGTGAAGGTGAACGCGACCTAATGATGAACAGTATTGCGCCAGTGTGGGATGGTAATGAAACCTGGCTAGTACTTGGAGGCGGAGGATTATTTGCTGTGTTTCCTCTCGCCTATGCGGTGGTGATGCCAGCGCTCTATGCCCCGCTAACTATCATGTTATTAGGTTTGGTGTTACGCGGTGTTTCCTTTGAATACCGATTTAGAACCAAACGAGGAAAATTTATCTGGGATATCGCGTTTTTCCTCGGATCATTCGGTGCAGCCCTAATGCAAGGGGTGATGCTTGGCGCAATGCTACAGGGTATTGAAATCTCAGGACGCAGTTACGCCGGTGGTTGGTTCGATTGGTTAACCCCATTCACATTATTTTGCGGCCTTGCCACTGTTTGCGCTTATATTCTACTCGGTGCCTGCTGGTTAATAATAAAACTGCCTGAAGAGCTCGCTAGTCGCTACTATAGAATTGCTAAACGCTGGGCGGTTGCATTGGTGTTGAGTATTCTAGTGGTTAGCGTGTGGTTACCATTACACAACCCAATCGTATCTGAGCGATGGTTCAGCTTTCCTAACTCAATACTCTATTACGCCCTACCAATACTAGCTGTTCTTTGTAGCTGGCAACTATTTAGAGCGCTTAAGCTTTATCAAGCAGTACGTACTTACCTTTTAGCGATGGGCTTATTTTTAGTTTCAGCGATGGGATTTGCAGTGAGCACATTCCCTTATCTGGTGCCATTTGCATTAACCTATCAACAAGCAGCAGCTCCAGATTCAAGTTTGAAGTTTTTACTTGTCGGTACTGCTGTTCTGTTACCGATGATCATTGCCTATAGCGGTTATGCTTATTGGGTGTTTAGAGGAAAACTAAAACATGATGAGGGGTACCATTAATGAAACCTATCACTAAAAAATGGGCTTGGTTTATCGCTATTTGGTTTAGCAGTGTCTTCGCTCTAACTATGTTTGCTTATTTACTACGTTTTATTATTAACTGATGTTGCGTGGTATAAATTAAGCTTTAAACGCCTTTTAACCTGTATTTCAGCCGCCAATCATCTATCAATTATTGGTAGATGATTAGCATTAAGGGATTTAGCGCCTTTTATATAGACCGCTTTTATTGTTTTAAAATGATTATATAATTTAAAGTGTTTCTAGGTTCTGTTACTCATTTGCGTTTAAATTTTGTAAATTAAAATGCTGCCCCACACATTTAAGTAAACAATATCAAACGCTTAAAATAAAACCTTACTCAATATGGCAGCGATTGATACGACAGTATCGTGTTTATGAGCAGCCGTTGCTAGCTCAAGTCTGAGCGGTGCGTTAAGAAGGAGCTCATTACTCTTACCCAAAGGAATAGTTTAAAAACGAATTAGGAGCCTGTTTTTTTGCTTACTTTATTCTTCTGGTAAGAAAAAGTATGTCGCCCACAGGGCGAAATAAATGTAAATAAAAGTGTGAATGACTAGACAAGCAGAGACGAGAATTTACACTTATCACTCTAGTTAATATGCACTCCCACGGAGGACCGTGGGAATGAAGTAAAAATATACTTGAAAGATCAACTGCCCCTGGTTTATTCTCAAAAACATATTGTTCCAGCGAGTATTTATTCAAAAACCAAGTTTTCAAGGAAGGTTAAATTTGGAAGATACAGTCAATAGAGTGATTAAAGTTCGCCCAAGTTCTAAACGTAATGCACTGACGCTTATATGCCTCGGCTTTACATTGATATTTATTTTTTGGCTTATCAGTTTATTTCTTTGGCAAACCTTTAAAATTCAATTGATTTTACTCATATGCATTAGCTTGATGATTGCGTTCATTGGGTTCCTCAAATATATAGAGCCTGAAACCAGCTTTTTTATCACCCCTGAAATGATTAAGTATTGTCACCTGAATGGCAAATGGTCTCTACGATGGCAAGATATTATTCGTTTTGGGGAAATTAAAGCGGATGTTAGAGGTCAGCATACACAATTACCTTACCTCGGTATCAAGCTAAATAATTTAGATCATCTCGCCAAAAACATATCCCCAAGACTCGCCAACAAGTTAATTCACGAACAACAAGAGTTGATTGTTTTAGCGATTATTAATAAAGAAATTAGTGCTGAAGAAGACCTGATTAATTTTGAACCCTATACGTTAAATGACGTGGTATATAAAGGTCCAATCGCAGCATGGTTACATCGTAGTGAACAACTCGCTAAAGCCTATGGTTACCACCTCTATTTACCAGAGAGCAGTTTGGATCGAGATATAAACCAATTTTTAAGGTTATTAAAAGAGTGCCATCACTACATTATTGTAAATGGACCTGCTTAGTTTTTAGTCGTCATTAATCGGCTGCATAGGCATAATGAGATGTATTAAGTTTATAAAACCCACCTCTCACACCCAAGCTCCTCCTTGGGAGTGCATATTTACCTAGAATGATGATTTTTATCACCTCGTTCCCAAAGTTCTCCGAGGAAACGCATATTCACCTAGATTACTGAGAGTTATTTCTCGTCTGCGCTCGTCAAATCAGCTTTAATATTAATATCAGTAATTTCGCCCTGTCGGCGACTTTACTTTCTCTAGACCAGTAGAGAACGTAAGCAAAGAGAGCTGGCACCGAATCGCTTTCTGATCCAAATCATAGATTGCTTTTAAAACGCACCGGCTCTTGCTGGCCATCCATGGCCAGAACGAGCCTAAGCCAAACATCCTGTTTGGCTTTGCTAAAAGCAATCTATGATTTGGGAAAGCTCAACGGCGGGGATTTGTCGCAGCCGCTTTGACTAAGGTTTTGTTATAGCTAAATCACCTCGTTCCCAAAGTTCTCCGAGGGAACGCATATTCACCTAGATTACTGAGAGTTATTTCTCGTCTGCGCTCGTCCAGTCGCTCGTCCAGTCATTGACGTGTTGATTTACCACACGTAAAAGAAAGTAACTGGCTGACAGGGCGATACAACAGTTAATAAGTAACGAAATACAGCGATGAGCAAAGACGAAATAATTCACACCTGATTTGCTAAACCCCCATACACAATTAAAGAACCCCAGATTCAAATACTTGTTTTAGTAATGCGATAAATAGCATCACAAATACTAATATAGGTAAGATTTTACTGTATTTAGCTTGTTGTTTTGCACTAATAGGTTTGGCATAACGTTCACCTAACACCACCATCAAGGCAACAGCCACAAATAATGCGATTAAAATCCAAATAATAGTCATAATGCCCCTTAAAGATATACGTCACCACGAAGGACCATGGGAACGAGATTAATAGTTACATCATGTATTCAACATATCAAATTATTCAATATGAACGAGTATTACTTCAGTATGCATTTACACCAAAAGATTACATGAGAAGACTTATTTGGGGGGATTTTACCTTTAAGCTAAAACACACAATGCAAAATATATTCAATGAACAATAGATGGTTTCATCTATTTAGCTATGCCGTTATTTCAATATTAACTTCTTCATCGAAAATAAGTTTATGTAAAAGAACAACATATAATTATTCAAAGAATAAGGTATAGGATACATTTTTTGATACAAATCAATAATAAAACATGATGCAACACTAATGATTGTAACTCCTTATTCGTAACCATTATGACCTTGGGTTAGTGTTGCCAGCTTGAAAATGTTAACACTTTCACGCAATAACTCAGGGAATAAAAATGAATAAAAAAGCTAATTCCTCACAAGAACAACAATCAGCATCTCAACAAGTTAACGATAAATTGAATTACGAGCAGAAACATAAGCCGAGCTCTGACTTTAATACCCGAGAAGAATACCTAGAGCATGAATTACAAATAATGTCGCCTAAACGTTGGCGCCCTAACTGGCCGTTTAAAGATTATCGATTTGAGATAGAAGATACTATTCCAGCGATGGCTGCCACCATAGGTAAAATAGTGATGGTCGGTGCGATAGCCGCAACGTTTGCAGCACCGCTTGGCCTTGATGAAGGCTTTGTGTTGGAGAATGTGCGTTATGAGCTATTAATTGTCTCTGTTTTTATTGTTCTTTTTTCCGGGTTTTTACTGCCAACTGCTAACTTAGCGGGTACTCATGGTCCCTTAATTCCACTTATTCCTATTGTGGTTGCAGCAGGTGGCCACCCTATGGCATTTGGCCTACTTATTGGTGCCTTTGGTTTGATTCTCGCCATTAGTAAAGGTGGTAGTCGATTAGCCAACCTAACCAGTAAAGGTGTTTGTGGCGGGTTACTATTATATCTCGGGTTTGTAGGGACTATTTCTCAAGTTAAAAAATTATTAGCTTGGGGGGATAGCATTGGTATGTCACATATCCCTTTTGTCGTCATTATCAGCACGATTTTGCTGTATGCACTACTCGAACATTGGAAAAAGCGTTGGTTAGCGGTGCCGTTAAGCTGTTTACTAGGCGGCTCGATTGCCTTTGCAATGGGTGCCCCTTTTGAGTTTATTACTGACCCAGGCTTACCTAACCTGAATCCAGCCTATTGGTGGGGAGACAATACGGGTTGGATGTTAGGTTTGCCAACAATAGAGAGTTTTGTAGTGGTATTACCTTTTGCGATTCTAGCCGTCGCGATGTGGTCACCTGATTTCTTGGGCCATCAAGTATTTCAAAAGATTAGTTATCCAGAGCGTACTGAAAAAGTACAAATGAATATAGACGACACCATGACCACAGCCTCTATTCGTCAAGTCTTTGGTTCGCTTTTAGGTGGATCTAATTTTACTTCATCATGGGGAACTTATTTAATACCGGCAGCCATTGCTAAACGCCCTATTACGGCAGGTGCTTTATTAACTGCTCTATTTTGTGTAATAGCCGCGGTATGGGGATACCCTATGGATTTAGCCATATGGCAACCTGTGTTGTGCGTTGCATTAATCGTAGGTGTGTTTATCCCTTTACTTGAAGCTGGAATGGAAATGACACGTGAAGGTAAAACAACACAATCTGCCGCGATTGTAGTATTTGCATCGACTCTTGTTAACCCTGCTTTTGGTTGGTCGCTTACTATGTTACTGGATAATCTTGGTTTAATCGGCTGTAAAGAACGTAGTGCGAAATTGAGTAAAATGAATCGCTGGATTATACCAAGTGTTATGTTTGTGATATTAACCACTGTAATGGCAGCTGTTGGTATGTTGCCAGGTATCCCTGCATTAATATCGAGTTTTCGTCATTAATTGTATATAACCTTAATATAAGTCCAAGGCATTTAACGCATTGGACTTTTATATTTTTATTGGATAAAAGTTGCAGATTGAAAAGACTTGATTGATATTTTACGATCCAATGGACACCATATAATTAAGCCATAAATATCAAACAGTTAACAAAAATAAAGAGTGAGACTTTCTTTACCTTATCATGCGCTAGACTAAAGGAATCAAAGGTGTACGTTACCACGGAGAGCCGTGGGAACGAGATAGCGTCACATTGAAGATGAATAACTATGGCTCCCCTCCTACATTACTCACTGCATGAAAACCTTTCAATTGGCCCTGTAATAGTTACAGGGTAAAAATCAAACTCTTTTTGCCCGTCACAAAATAAACATTAAAATCAATAACCTAAGTTTTGGCATATAACTTGTAACACTCCTTACTGAGAACATTGACGCAATCACTATATTGCATTTATCCAAACTAGCTTAAGGAGCTATCTTATGAATAACGACATTATGAAAGGTCAGTGGAAACAAGTATCAGGTTCTATCAAAGAGAAATGGGGTAAGTTAACAGATGACGACTTACAAGAGATCGACGGTAACTTAGAAGTCTTCCAGGGTAAAATGCAAGAGAAGTACGGCATGGAAAAAGATGAAGCAGAAAAAGAGTTTAATAAGTCATTCTAATAGGTCTCACCCTTCTTAACTCTTATTAAATAATCAAAGCAAAGGCCAATTCAATTGGCCTTTTTTGTATGACCACGGTGGAATGAGGGACCGAGATAAAGCCCATTACTCAGTATACTTTAGAGGTCACAAAAATAAGGATAGTGTTTATGATCATTTTATCAGTATTATTTTTTATTATAGGTTTAGCTTTATTAATTGGCGGTGCATGGTTAATAGCCTTAGGTGGCAGCTTATATTATTGCTTCGCAGGTGTTGCATTTATCGCCGTTTCATTATTACTACGTAATAGAAATGCATTAGCAAATCTTGTCTACGCTATCCTTTTAATGGCGACATTAATTTGGTCGGTTCTTGAGTCAGGTCTGAGTTGGTGGCCCTTGGCAACCAGAATGGGACTTTTCCTCATTTTAGCAATCCCCCTTCTCTTAATTGCTTTTTTCAAACATCGCCAGGGTTGGATATTTTTATTACCAGCTTGGATAGCAGCCAGTGCAACGACACTTTCACCTTTAATGGTTACATCACCGACAACCGTAGAAGGTGAATTGCCGAGAGTGGTTAGTGCACCTTTTGCAAGTGATGTAAATGAAAGTGATTGGAATGCCTATGGTAGAAGCAATTTAGGGCAACGATTTTCGCCTTTAGCTAACATTACCCCGGAGAATGTCGATCAATTACAATTAGCATGGCAATATCAAACCGGAGATAAAAAAGGCCCTAAAGATGTCGGTGAAACAACCTACGAGGCAACCCCTCTTAAAATAGGTAATGCACTTTACCTTTGTACGCCTCATAACTGGCTTATTGCTTTAGATGCAGATACAGGTGAAGAGCAATGGGTTTACGATGCTAAAGTACCGGCTGACAGTCAGCGCCAACATCAAACTTGTCGTGGGGTTTCTTATTTACCACCGAGTGATAGTAAACAACCTCCTTTAGTAGAAACAGTCTCTACCCCTTCAGAAAATCTAAGTACATTACAGTGTGATGCTCAATTATTCTTACCAACATCAGATGCCCGTTTGATCGCTGTTGACCCAAGTACCGGAGCTCGTTGTGCTAACTTTGCTGAGAATGGAGAGTTAGATTTAATGCATAACATGCCATTTAAACAGTCAGGTTATTATTACTCAACCTCGCCTCCATTGGTTGCAGGTGGTGTTGTGATCGTCGCGGGTTCAGTCAATGATAATTACGATATTAATTCTCCTTCTGGTGTGATCCGAGCTTATGACGTGAAAACTGGTGAGTTAGTATGGAATTGGGACTCTGGTAAGCCAAATAAAACAGCGCCAATTGGCGAAGATGAAGTGTATGCTACGAGCTCACCGAATAGTTGGTCTGTCGCCAGTGCAGATGAAGAGCTAGGATTAGCTTACTTTCCTATGGGTAACCGAACTCCAGATCAATTAGGTGCTTATCGTTCGCCAGCAGAAGAAAAATATGCAACATCCGTTGTGGCATTGAGCCTTAAAACAGGTCAAGTTGCTTGGGTACAGCAGTTTGTTCACCATGACCTGTGGGATATGGATACACCTGCTCAACCTTCTTTATTGGATTTAGAAACCGATACTGGGAAACAACCTGCTTTGGTTATTCCAACTAAACAGGGCGACATTTATGTGCTTAATAGAGCAACAGGTAAACCTATATTGCCGATCACTGAAGAAGCAGCACCACAAGGTGCGATCCCAGGCGATTATACTGCGCAAACGCAACCAACTTCTGCTTTGTCTTTCAAGCCTGAGAAGTTAACAGAGTCGGATATGTGGGGAGCAACGCCCTTAGACCAGTTAATATGTCGAATTAATTTTAAACAATTACGCTATGAAGGACGTTACACTCCGCCATCAGAGGAAGGGTCGATTATATTCCCAGGTAATTTTGGGGTTTTCAACTGGGGTAGTATTGCCATCGATCCTAAACGTCAGCAATTATTTGGCATGCCTTTATATCTTGCTTTTACTTCTACGTTAGTGCCAAAAGAAGGCGCAGATTTGAGTGGTTCAAATACCGGAGAGCAAGGCGTAAATTCCAATGAAGGGGCGGATTATGCGGTAGATTTGAAGCCATTCCTTTCGCCACTAGGCATTCCTTGTCAACAACCACCATGGGGATATGTGGCAGGCGTAAACCTTAATAAAGGTGAAACAGCTTGGAAGCATAAAAATGGCACCATTGAAGATATGACACCGCTTAAATTACCTATTGAGATGGGTGTACCTGGTATTGGTGGTCCTATTATTACCGATAGCGGCATTGTGTTTATGGCGGCGACTGTTGACAATTATTTACGAGCTTACAATCTCGCTAATGGTGACGAGTTATGGAAAGCGCGATTACCAGCAGGTGGACAAGCCACGCCAATGACCTACTTAAACAGTAAAGGCGAACAAATGGTGGTACAAGTTGCAGGCGGCCATGGCTCTATTGGTACAAAAATTGGAGATTATGTGATGGCTTATAAACTAAAAAAATAACGTTAGATAATTACATTAAATATGGGCTAGCTATAACTCAATAATGCTGGGTTATGGTTAGCCTATTTATTTGTTGAATCGGTCTAATGGTATTTGTTACAACTCTGCATTACCACGGTGGACCGAGGGAACGAGATGTAATGTTAGGTTATGGCTAGCCTATTTATTTGTTGAATGAGTTAAATGATATTTATGACAATGATCCATTACCACATTGCCCCCTGAAAACGAGATAACGAGGTCCCTTCAAAAACGTCCTCTACATCCAAACAATAAAATAACCAGCAGCATTATATTGTTGATATAAATAGTTTATGTTATTAAACATCTTCAAAGTCTAATTAAACGCATTATCGAATTCAAAATAGACCTCTCTCTTTTTAGAACATAAGGATGATTATGTTTGCTCAAGTTGTTGGAATACTTTTCCCTGTTTTTGCAATAACCCTTGTTGGATTTTTTATTGGGCGCTGGTTAAAACCTGATTTCAAACCAATCAATCGCATCAATATGGATGTACTTGTTCCGGCACTTGTATTTTCATCTTTGGCAGTGATGCCAATGGAGATGGGACAACTCCCTTTAATTACTGCATCAGTTGTTGCGGTATTATTACCGGGCCTATTAATGATCCCCATCTGCAAAATTCTTAAGTTAAATTTTAAAGTTTGGGCCCCCTCTAATATGTTCAGAAATAGCGGTAACTTAGCTATTCCTCTGTTTACTTACACTTTTGGTAATACCGCACTTGCGCCTGCGGTACTGCTTTTTGTTATCTCTTCCTGTGCGCACCTTAGTATCGGTGTTGCTTTATTAAGTGATGGAAACCCCATTAAAAAAATGCTGACTATGCCAGTATTTTTAGCGGCTTTATTAGGGTTGCTATTAAACTTGAGTGGGATAGGAATATGGAAGCCACTTTATGACGCGACTCATTTACTCGGCGGTGCTTCTATTCCAATTATGCTGTTATCATTGGGTTCACAGATGTGTAATATTCGGCTTAGTGGATTAAAAGTTGGCATTATGTGTACGATATTGTCATTTGTCACAGGGGCCATTGCTTTTATAGCAATCTACCTCTTTATCCCGTTACCAACACTACATTTACAAATGTTACTTTTATTCACAATGCTGCCACCAGCTGTGATGAATTATATGCTTGCCGAAAGATTTGATATTGGACCTGAAAAAGTCGCGTCGATGGTATTATTCAGCAATTTTTTCAGCATTATCACACTGCCAATCGTGCTGGTCATCGCTTTGTCACTAGGTTAAAAAGGAAGGCCGAAATGATTGATAAAACCCTAGGTACATTTAATACTGTTATTTATTGGAGATAAATGGACTTTATTACGTTAATTTTAGTGGTGCCAATACTAGTCATCGGGCTCAACCTGATCTTTTGCATTCTGTTTAAGCGAATCTTTGTATTCGGGCATCATCATAAGCTAAATAGAAATATGAGCATTTCAGAGCTAAAAATGAAAGTTAACAAGCCATTTATATTCGGTAATTGGTACCGTAAAGGGGAAGCAAAGTATGCCAGCGCAGTGTTTGCGAACTCACTCCTGTTCGCAGCCCTTTTGTTCGCAACGGCGATACTCACCTAAATTTATACCGATGCCCTTTCATCAATATCACCATAGCGCACTGAATATTAGGCAGGCTTTGCCCATTAATCATGGGCAACCAAACCTAGCTAGGTTATACCCATCACGATGAACAACTAAGGTGTGCTACGCCGCCGACATTGAATAACTCAAGTGGTCTCAATTGATAAAACTTATCTTCCACTGCTTGCGATTGCTCCTCGTATGGAGATGCCATTACTGCTTGTAACTCGTGAATCAAACTGTAATCCCCTCTTCCGGCTTGCTGATAAGCAGGTTTAAGGAACCACTCTCGTAGAATATATTTAGGGTTAACTTGTTTCATTTCCTTGGAAACTGTCTCAAGCGTTCTACCTGTATTTTCCTCACAATCATTATTTAGTAAGGCTTTCCATTTAACAAACCACTCAATCCAACGTGTATCTACTTGTTCATTTTTTGCATCCTGAGCTGCATTTTGATTGATTAAATTACTGTAAAAGCTCTTCTTAAGTGGGCGTATATCCTTAGGGATTGACGATAACTCACGGAAGAAAATAGTGTAATCAATCGCTGTTTGCATCATTAACATCTGTAGTTCACGAAATACTGCCATATGAGTAGGTTTATCCAAGCTGCTAAGGCCCAACTTAGCTGCCCACATAGCTTGCATTTTCGACTCCATCACAGTTGAAAACTCGCTTTGAATCTCTTCCAATGCCGTTAAAGCCTGTTCCTCTGTCGCCAATAGCGGTTTTAATGCTGAACAAAACATTTCAAAATTGCTTTGTGCTGCTTTAGGTTGGTTCATGAATGAGAAATGATTACCACCGCCCGTCCAAGGCTGATAATGAGGGTTAAATAGATCGCTGAACCCAAACGGACCATAATCCAGTGTATAACCACCAGCGGCACAATTATCACTGTTAAAGTTCCCTTGGCAGAATCCCACACGGATCCAATTTGCAATGAGCGTAGTAAGACGCTCACGAAACTCGCTAGCTAACTGGATTACTTTTTCAGATAGGCTGAGCCCGCTATCAATCGCTTTGCTATACTCACGATCAATCAAGTGCAGTACTATTTTTTGCAGCTCTTCTAGGGCGATATGATTATCATCTTCACGGGTGCGTCGCGCAAACAACTCTATTTGTCCAACCCGTAAAAAAGAGGGAGCCACGCGCGTAGAAATAGCAACAGGTTCAGTAACCATCATATCTGGGTTTTCAGAGCGTGAACCTTCAGCGTACCAACCACGTTGCACCGTTTCAGTTTTTGAAAAATACAAGCTTAAAGAGCGTGAAGTCGCCACACCCAATGCATGCATATGATCCTGCGCTAAAAACTCACGAACACTAGAACGCAAGACCGCACGACCATCGGCACCACGACAATATGGTGTACGACCACCACCTTTTAACTGCATCTCCCAACGTTGACCATTAATCACCGCCTCAAGGATGGAAATAGCGCGGCCATCACCATAACCATTACCGGTTTGGAACGGACACTGATGAATAAATTCAACACCATAAATGGAAAGCGCGTATCCCGTGGCCCAACCATACTGACGCATGGGTTCAGGCACTTGACTGGCATCACCAGAAAAGAGTCGCATAAAATCATCAGACTCAGCTAGGCTGTCGGCTAAACCAAGCTCCGCAAAAAACTGCTGGCTGTGTGCTACATATTGCGGATCTTGAATAGGAGTTGGTTTAACTGGAACATAATGCCCTGAGAAAACTTGTCTTGCTCTATAATCAACACCATCTTGTGTTGCATCTGGGTCACAATTAAGCGACTCCATCAACGAATAATTTGCTAACTTAGCAAGTTCATCGAAGGTTGAGATAATAGGTTTAGTCGAGGTATTTTTCTGAGACTGAGATGTTTTCATAATGATTGATACCAAGGTTGAGCTAGATAAAAGTGTATAGCTGATATCTTACCCCGATCTGCCTAAGACTTCTGTACTTATTATAATCGACTGGTTTTATCTTGAGCTTTTAAGCCGTCATACTGCACTCACTATTTAAGATCGTTTAATTTAAAACAGCCAGAAACTAATCATCGGCATCATGATTAGTTTCTGAATATAAAGCTAATTACTCGCTATTGAATATATCCACCAACCGCTTGGATCGGCGCTAAGCTAGTTTCGTTACTCACCCATGCACTAATTGCCTGCGCTTGTTCTTGATGCGCATCTTTAGATAAATTCAATGTTGCTACCCATTGGTTATTTTCAAAGGTCATCGCAACTTTTTGCCAATCTAACGCTACAAATTCATGACGTAGTTGTCGATTACGATTTTCACCACGTTTAACGTGACTTTGTAAATCCATACCCAATGGTGCAACGGATAAGATAAGGGGTTTATTTGGATCGGCAGTAAAACCCTGCTCTGGAGAGAACACCGCTTTTACCTGATGCAGAGAACCTGATGATTGGTAATCAATTTGTAGATTACCAATGGCACTTTTGCGCATCGCTCCTACTGCGCCTTCTATAGGATGCCCTCTAAAAAAACCTTTCCACTCATTACCTGAGATAATGAAGTTGGGAGTATAAACGCTACGTTGCTTACCCGTTGATGACAAACTATATTGCCTAGCCGTGTATTCAGGTGAAGCAAAACGGTCTGCCCACCCTAGCCTATCCCAGTAATCAACATGAAAGGCAACTGGTACAAATGTTTTAAATAATTGCGGGCTCTCCACTAATTCACTTAGCTTTTTCTCCGCAGGAGGGTATGAGCTACAACCTTCGGAACTAAATAATTCAACTAAGGCAACTGAGTCGATGCCACTGTTAAAGGTTTCAGCGAGCGCTTGTTGCTGGCTGAACATGGCAACAGCTAACAAACCAGATGTAATTAGTTTTTTCATAGATGTCCTCTTTGATTATTAAGTGATTTAACTTCAACTAACTTATCGATTTTCAAACCTCTAACATCGATGATGTGGGTCTATTGTGTTTAGAAGACCTAATAAAAAGAGATTTGATTGCATTAAATATATAAAGGAGGCTAATGCGCAAAGGTAGCTAAAAGTGCGAGCATCCAAAATGCTTGTAAACTATTCCCTTACTTCGCATAATGAAGTGGTCAACAATTAACCTCCAACATATTTATCGTGATGTATTAACAGTGTAATGTTCAAATCAAAGTAACGGCTTTCAAGGAGTGAAGTGACAATGAACAGATATGTACAGGCACTACTATTTATTTACCTTAGCTTTTTAGTTTCAACGGCGCAGGCTGAACATTCATTGCCGATGACTGAAGATAAATCAGCTTATCAAACACACGTAATTTGGCCTGATATCATTATCCCTTGGGGACTGGTTCAATTGCCTGATGGTAAAATACTAGCAACAGAGCGTTCAGGTAAATTATGGTTATTAACTGAAGGCAAACCTTCTATTGAAATCACTGGTTTACCTGAGATACATGCGTATGGACAAGGTGGTTTACTTGATATTGCTTTGCATCCTGATTTTGCAAACAACCAGATAATCTACTTCACCTATGCTAGCCAATATACCCATAACAATAAAATAGCCAGTAACACAGCTTTGATGCGAGCTAAATTAGATATAAATAATCATCAGTTAATTGAGCATAAACAGCTATATCAGGGCGAAGGTGATTCTAATAAAGGCCAGCATTATGGTAGCCGAATTGCCGTGACTGATCAGTTTGTTTACTTTTCTATTGGTGACCGAGGACAACGAGATAAAAACCCACAAAATCTATCATTGGATGGCGGTAAAATTTATCGATTAAACCTTGATGGTAGCATCCCGACGGCTAACCCTTTTTACCAACAAGCCAAGGCTAAAAAAGCGATCTACTCCTACGGACACCGTAATCCACAAGGTTTAATGATACTCGCCAATACTAACCAGCTTTGGTCTCATGAGCATGGTCCAAGAGGTGGTGATGAAGTGAATTTGATTGAAGCAGGTAAAAACTATGGTTGGCCTGTGATTGGTTACGGCATTAATTACATCGGCACTAATTATACTGACATCACTGAAAAACCGGGAATGGAACAACCTAAATTGTATTGGGATCCTTCCATCGCACCTTCTGGTATGGCTTATGTCAGTAGTGATAAATACCCGCAATGGCAAGGTAAGGTGTTACTCGGTGGAATGAAATATGGGCATTTAGTCTTGCTAGAGATAAATAACAACAGAGTGTTGAAACAAACTAAGTTATTAGCCGGTATCGGTAGGGTCAGAAATGTAATACAAGGTAATGATGGTTATATTTATTTAGGCATTGATGGTAAAGGTATTTTAAGGCTGCTCCCTCAAGACAGTTAAAGAATAAGCTACCATCAACAGGATTTATCTCACAATTAGTTAATTGTATTACAAATATAGCAAGCGTTAAGGTTACACTGAATTTATCTATTACTTACATTAATTCAGGAAGCTTCTATGACGCGTTATCCACCTCTAAAATATCTATTGAGCAGTGTCAGTCTATCTTTGCTTGTCTCTGCTTGTTCTCTTCCTCCTCCAGAAAGTGGTGTTTTACCTGCCGATATCATTGATTTAAGTTATTGGAAAATCACACTGCCTATGGAGGGCAATAGCGGCAAAGTAAGAGAGGTCAGTGTTAATGATATTAAAGCCTTTTATAACGCTGATTTTTTCCATGCCAATACAGAAGGTGAAGTGATCTTTGCGGCACCGAACAGAGCAGCAACAACCACTGGTTCCACCAATACACGTAGTGAACTAAGACAGATGATGAATGGTGCATCTGGCGGCAGCCCTAAAGATGAGATGAATAACTTTGCACTTGCTTCAAACCACGATTCAAAGGATTTTGCCGATATCGGTGGACAATTAAAAGCCACATTAAAAGTAGATGCCGTGTCTGTGCATGCTGGTTACCCGAATAAACCACCTGCTTACTCTATGGTTGTGGGGCAAATACATGCAGGAAAAGATGAATACCTTTTATATGACACAGATGATCAATTTGGTTGGGGTAATGAACCCATTAAAATTTATTATAAAAAATGGCCAAACCATGCCACGGGCTCAGTGTTTTGGACCTATGAGAAGAACCTACCAAGAAAAGATCCTAATCGTAGCGATGTTGCCTATCCAGTTTGGGGAAATACTTGGGAAAACCCAGTTGATCCGGCTGCTAAAGGAATCGCATTGGGGGAAGTCTTTAGTTATGTAATTAACGTGCACAACAATATTATGCACCTCACCTTTACCACCAATAATCAAGCTGAAGTTAATTATCAAATTGATTTATCTAATAATATCGATGCTTACGGTAAAGTAGATGCATTAGATAACCCAGACGGATATCAACAGGATTGGTTTTACTTCAAAGCAGGTGCATATAACCAATGTAGTACTAAAGATGCACCTGGTATTTGGTATACAAACTGCCCTGGCACAGGCGATTGGTTAATAGATAAAGCCAATGGTGATTACGCCCAAGCTACTTTTTATAATATTGAGTTAAGTCCTTCTGAAGCGCCTAGCAAGCAGTAATTAATTTGCTCAGTGATAAAAACTGTTTAAATAACGGTTTTTATCACTTCTGTCTAAAAACAATAAACCTACCTAGCATTAATAAAACCTTTTAATCACCACAATTTTTTATCTGTAATACAAAAACTCCACTCCGCCGAATTGTCACCTTCTCTAACCAAGTTAATTTAACTTTTTAAATTCAACAGCTTGAGAAATACAGCACAAAATAAAACACAAAAACCTATCAATTTATAAATAACCACACAAAAAACCTATCAATTGTATAGAAACTACCCATTTTACTTAATGAGAATAACTATCAATAATAGCCACACATAACAGAGACATACTTTAAGAGGGACACACAATGGCTAAAACAATTACTTTTGCAGGCATCCACTTCAGCATCGCAACCTTAGTTGCTTTTGCATTAACTGGTAACTTTTTATTAGGCAGCTTGATTGCGGTTATCGAACCATCAATCAACACAGTTGCTTTTTACTTCCATGAAAAAGTTTGGCAACACGTCCCTTTCCTTAAAAAACGTGAGTCAATGACTAAAGCGAAAACAATCAGCTTTGCGGTTATTCACTTTAATGTTGCCTTTGCAGTGACTTACGCTTTAACTGGCGATGCATTCATCGGTGGACTAATGGCTACCATTGAGCCAACAATTAACTCTTTTGCTTACTTCTTCCATGAAAAAGCATGGGGTAATAAAAATAAACAAGCAGATTACGACATTGAACACGCTATTGTTGCTTAATACCACTGAATTAATCATTTAAGAAAAGCTTCACCCCCCATCCAGCTCTCCTTTATTGTTTACCTAAAGGTTGAGCTGGAAAACCACTTACTCCAAATCCCAACTATTTTCAGAACAGACCCAATCTTTGCAAAAAGAGATAAAATATTGAAAATATGGCATGCTCTTAGGTTGTTTCCTCTTAGTTTACTAAAGGATATTTAATAAAATCGTGAATACCAAAGAGAAATAACACATGGCAAAGAAGAAAAAATCAAGTTTATTAGGCAAGATCTGGTATGTCCTGTGGCGGTTACTGGTATTGATGACATTAACCTTGTTGCTGTTTCGTTTTGTACCATTACCAACCTCTGCATTTATGCTACAAAGCCCTTATCCTGTCACTCAAAAATGGATCAGTATTGATAAACTGCCCGCTTCTATGTCATTGGCGGTAGTGGCTTCTGAAGATCAGCGTTTTCCAATCCATTATGGTGTCGATTTTACCGCGATTGTTGATGCACTTGAGCAATATGATGACGGTGATGGATTACGTGGCGCGAGTACCATTACTCAGCAAACGGCAAAAAACATCTTCCTTTGGTCGGGTAGAAGCTTTATCCGTAAAGGGTTAGAGGCAGGTCTAGCGGTCAGCCTTGAAGCTGCTTGGGGCAAAAAACGTATTTTGGAAGTGTATTTAAATATCGCTGAGTTTGGGAAAGGCATTTATGGTGTAGAAGCAGCCAGCCAACATTACTTTGGTAGATCAGCAAGCCGGTTAACTGCGCACCAAGCTGCACAATTAGCCGTCTTATTACCTAGCCCACGTACCCGAGATCCACGCAATTTAACAGCTAAACTTAGTCAACGAGTGATTTGGGTTGAACGTCAAATGCGACAACTAGGTGCAGCTTACCTTAACCCCATTCTTGAAGATTAATCATAAGCAGATGAATATATAAACTTCAGACAGCAAAAACTCAATGTTCAAGATTACACATTGAGTGTTAACTATTTCATATTAACAGACTAGGCGGTTAGTTCTTGGCGAACAATCGCGGCGCCAGCACTTAGTGCATTTAATTTAGCGTTTGCAACTTCGCGTGATAAAGGTGCCATACCGCAATTGGTGCAAGGATAGAGTTTATCGGCATCAACATACTTAAGTGCTTCCCTTAAAGTATTGGCGACTTGCTCTGGTGTTTCAATTTCATTGGTTGCAACATCAATCGCCCCCACCATTACTTTTTTACCACGTATAAGTGCTAATAATTCCATCGGTACATGGGAGTTGTGACACTCCAGAGAAACGATATCGATATTAGAGGCTTTCAATTTAGGGAACACAGCTTCGTATTGACGCCATTCATTGCCGAGTGTTTTTTTCCAATCGGTGTTGGCTTTAATGCCATAACCGTAACAAATGTGTACTGCAGTTTCACACTTAAGCCCTTCAATGGCTCTCTCTAAACAGGCAATTCCCCAATCATTCACCTCATCAAAAAACACATTAAAAGCGGGCTCATCAAACTGAATAATATCAACGCCAGCGGCTTCTAACTCTTTTGCTTCTTGATTCAAGATGATTGCAAATTGCCAAGCTAATTCTTTACGACTTTTATAATGATCATCATATAAAGTATCTATCATGGTCATAGGCCCAGGTAAGGCCCATTTAATTGGCTGGTCCGTTTGTTGACGTAAGAACTTAGCGTCTTCAACAAATACTGATTTTTGTCGGCTAACAGGGCCGATAACAGTTGGAACACTGGCATCATATCTGTCTCGTATTTTAACGATTTTACGGTTTTCAAAATCCACGCCATTAAGGTGTTCGATAAAAGTCGTCACAAAGTGCTGACGGGTTTGTTCACCATCACTGACAATATCAACACCAGCGAGTTGCTGTTGATGTAACGACAAACATAATGCATCTTTTTTACCATCAACTAATGTTTGTTCTTGTAACTTCCAGGGTGACCATAGTGTTTCTGACTCCGCAAGCCATGAAGGTTTTGGCAAGCTGCCCGCTGTAGAGGTGGGTAATAATACGTTCATCAATATATCCTATTTAGATTTCTTAAATTCGTGTTTACAGTTTTCTTAGATCATTAAGCTAAACAAACAGCTTGGGTATTCAACTGCTCAAAAAGTTTTTGATGGGGTTTAATAAAGTGCTGCTCAGCAAACTTACCCTGTGCTATACCTAAACGGTTACGCTCTTCACGGTCATATACAATATGCGTTAATGAATAATCCAAGTGTTGTAAATTAGGTTGATAAGTCTCACCAGCCACCGTATTAGCGTTATATATTTCAGGTCTATAAATCTTCTGAAAGGTTTCCATGGTGCTGATGGTGCTTAATAACTCCAGATTGCTGTAATCGTTTAATAAATCCCCCATAAAGTAGAACGCCAGTGGTGCAGTGGCCTGTTGAGGCATGAAATAGCGCACCTGCAAACCCATTTTGTTAAAATATTGTTCTGTTAAAGAACTGGCATTAGGCAAATACTCAACACCTAATATCGGATGCTGATTGCCCACTCGTTGGTAGGTTTTAGTCTCAGCGACACTTAAACAAATCACCGGTTTTTTAGAAAAGTGTGCTTTATAAGCAGAAGAGTTCAAAAAAGACTGAAACAGTTTCCCATGTAGCTCACCAAAATTTTCAGGTGCAGTGAAGGAAGGTTTATCTTTGTTATGTGCCGATAACAAAATACTGAAATCGTAATCTCGGATATAAGATGAGAAGTTATTACCAACAATCCCTTCAATACGCTGACCTGTTGTATGATCAACGATATTGGTTTTTAACATTTCGATAGAGGGAAAAGAGTGACCGCTCTTTTCAAGATCCATTTCAACAGAGATGATCTCAAGTTCAACCGAGTAACGATCGCCCTTAGGATTATCCCAAGAAGCTAGACGGTTAAATCGATTATCGATCATCTTTAATGCATTACGTAAATTATCTTGACGTTTTTCTCCGCGCGCTAAATTAGCAAAATTAGTTGTCGCTCGTGTATTGTCAGCCGGTTGATAATGCTCATCTAACGTTGTGCTATTAATCTTAAATGTAAAATCTGTACTCATCATTTTAACTCCAATTCTCTATCATATAGTCTGCACAGTCCCTGTTTATAAGGCTCCTAGCCAATATTTTTAGTAATATCGATAGCCTAAAATGAAAAAATAATGGCAATATTGACTAGCATTAAACAGCAGTAGGTATTTTATACGTGAAAATAAACATGAATAAAAATGATTAATATTAAAATTAACATGAAAAAAATTAATGCAAAGTAGTTAACAACGGTAAATAGATAACACAGAAACATCAGGCTTAATGTATGGCTTCCCTCTCAAAACGTTACAATAACCTTGATACTTTCAAAATATCGATGAACTGATTTATATTGGAATTGTTATCATTAGCAAGCTGTTAATTGAACATAACGAAAAGGATAAACACATGGAAACGAATCAACTTGGCTTCCAACCTGAGTATCAAGAAGAAACCATTACCTTTGCTGAAGTAAGTAAGTTAACAGGACTTACCTTGCTTGAATTTGGCGCTCCTTGGTGCCCACATTGTCAATTAGGTAGCGAATTAGTCCAAGCCACTTTCGCTGAATATAAGGAATTTAATGCATTAAGACATATCAAAGTCTTTGATGGAAAAGGCAAACGGTTGGGACGCGCATTTAAGGTCAAGCTGTGGCCGACACTAATTTTATTAAAAGATGGGGATGAAGTCGCACGCGAAGTCCGTCCAACACAATTACAATCTGTACAACAACTATTACCCACAAAGTAACTAGTTAAACTTCATTGCTTTCGGGGCAAGTTAAGCCCCCCTAAATCGACTTTCAAGGAGAACAGCCACCATTAAGGTGAATAACCTCTCTTTAATGGTCCCCCCTCACCTTTTTAGACGCTTTAAAGGTCATATTTTCAGTGTATAACAGGTTATTTAAGTGTTTTTTATTGCTGAAAAACAACTTAATTCAACCTTATTAACGCATATTAAAAGTAAGTGCATATTAGCAAAAAACAACCAGATGCCACCTACATTTTGGTAGATAGTTTAAGCCTATAATCAAGCACTAAATGCAACAGAAAAAACAATGAAAAAAGATAATAAAAACATGAACAAGTTCTGATTTTACAAAAAAGATATTTCTACCTCAAATAATTTCTTGTGAAAAAAAAAGCTAAAATAATGTTTGCATTTCCTATAAAACAGAGCTGAACTGAAACCATTTGTTAGTGACTACTAACCAACTTAAATCATCTCTATTTGTCCACAATTTTATCCACTAATTTAACAAAACTTATCCCTTGAAAAATTCTCAAAAAGCTTTATCTTGTGTCTCTTCTTTTAAAGCAACACTACATGTTGTGTTCTATTTGAACAACACACACTAGAGCAAAGATAGCTTAAATCGCTTACCGCTTTACTCTACTAACATCAAGCAAAGGCCTCTAAAAATGAATAAAAACCTGTCTGTCACTAAGCGTAATGGGAAAAAAGAGCCCATTGACCTTGATAAAATCCATCGCGTCATCACATGGGCTGCAGAAGGTTTAAACAACGTTTCAGTTTCTCAGGTTGAGTTAAATTCTCACATTCAATTCTATGATGGTATTCGTACTGACGACATCCATGAAACGATCATTAAAGCGGCTGCTGATTTAATCTCAGAAGAGTCTCCAGATTACCAATATCTTGCGGCACATTTAGCAGTATTCCACTTACGTAAACGCGCTTACCAACGCTTCACGCCACCAAGTGTATTTGAACACGTGAGCAAGATGGTTTCTAAAGGTAAATATGATGAGCATTTACTAGAAGATTACACTAAGCAAGAGTTTGAAGAGATGGATCAGTTTATTGACCACTCTCGTGATTTAAACTTCTCTTACGCAGCGGTAAAACAGCTTGAAGGTAAATACCTAGTACAGAACCGTGTAACGGGTGAAATCTACGAAAGTGCGCAGTTCTTATACTTAATGGTAGCTGCTTGTTTATTCTCTGATTATGATAAAGAAACACGTTTAGATTACATTAAGCGTTTTTACGATGCGACGTCACAATTTAAAATTTCACTACCGACACCTATCATGTCTGGAGTGCGTACTCCAACTCGTCAATTCAGTTCATGTGTATTAATTGAAACGGGCGATAGCTTAGACTCTATCAATGCAACCTCTAGTGCGATTGTTAAATACGTATCGCAACGTGCAGGTATTGGTATCAATGCAGGTCGAATCCGTGCAATGGGTAGTAACATTCGTGGTGGTGAAGCTTACCACACAGGTTGTATTCCATTTTACAAACACTTCCAAACGGCTGTTAAGTCTTGTTCACAAGGTGGTGTGCGTGGTGGTGCTGCAACTGTCTTCTACCCAATTTGGCATTTAGAAGTTGAGTCACTACTGGTACTTAAAAATAACCGTGGTATTGAATCAAACCGTGTCCGCCACCTTGATTACGGTGTACAACTGGGTCGTTTATTCTACCAACGCTTAATTGATAAAAAAGAGATCACCCTATTCAGCCCTTCTGATACACCAGGGTTATACGATGCTTTCTTTGAAGATCAAGATGAGTTTGAACGTTTATACCACCTATACGAAGCAGATGAGTCTATTCGTAAGAGCTCAATCCCTGCGGTTGAGCTGTTCTCTCTGTTAATGCAAGAGCGTGCAAGTACAGGCCGTATTTACATTCAAAATGTTGACCACTGTAATACACACAGTCCATTTGATAGTAAAGTAGCACCAGTACGTCAAAGTAACTTATGTTTAGAAATTGCGTTACCAACTAAACCGTTAACGCACATTAAAGATGAAGAAGGTGAAATCGCGCTTTGTACTTTATCTGCAATTAACTTAGGGGCCATTGAGTCACTAGATGAGATTGAAGAGTTAGCTGAACTTGCAGTAAGAGCACTTGATAACCTGTTAGATTACCAAGATTACCCAATTCTTGCGGCTGAAAAAAGCAGCATGAGCCGCCGTACATTAGGTATAGGTGTAATCAACTACGCTTATTACTTAGCGAAAAACGGAGTAAGATACTCTGACGGTAGTGCAAACAACCTAACACACAAAGCCTTTGAAGCGATTCAGTTCTACCTATTGAAAGCATCAAACAAGTTAGCTAAAGAACGTGGCGCTTGTGAGAAGTTTCATGAAACACGTTATTCACAAGGTATTTTACCGCTAGATAACTACAAAAAATCTTTAGATGCGATTTGTGATGAAGGTTACCACCTAGATTGGGAACAACTACGTGCAGACATAGTTAAAGATGGTTTACGTAACTCAACATTGTCAGCCTTGATGCCGTCTGAAACATCAAGCCAAATTTCTAATGCAACTAACGGTATTGAGCCTCCACGTGGTTTCATTAGTGTTAAAGCAAGTAAAGATGGTATTTTGAAGCAGGTTGTTCCTGAGTTTGATAAATACAAAGAACAATACGAGTTATTATGGAACATTCCAAATAATAAGGGTTATTTAGAACTAGTAGGTATCATGCAGAAATTTGTTGACCAAGCTATCTCTGCAAATACTAACTACGATCCAAAACGTTTTGATGACGGTAAAGTACCGATGACAATTCTACTTAAAGACCTATTAATGGCTTACAAGATGGGATTAAAAACACTTTACTACCATAACACCCGTGATGGTGCTGATGATGAGAAAGTCATCGAAGATGATGGTTGTGCAGGCGGCGCTTGTAAAATCTAGTCTAGCTAGTTTCAATTATTAATGAAAAATCAAAAGGATGCCTCAGGGCATCTTTTTTTGTTACCGCTTAAAAAACACAGTTAAATTTTTACAATATCTACAACCTCTTCTAGACTAAAAATACCTCTAATTAAATAAAGGTTAAATAAGCAACATTTACCACCCATTTAAAAGTTAATTATAAATAATTGTAATTATTTAAAAAATTAAGCAATTAAATTAAACCTTCTCGGGTCTTGGTATGAGAGCTTTAAATAATGACATCATAAATTATTGCTCACACATACTAATAACGGACAACAACCCGCAGTTAATGCTTAGCAAGGACCAGTAATAAAGCATTAACGTGCAATTATATAAAGGCTAATAAATTATGTTAAAAAAGATAGTACTCTTGATACTAGCAATCGGATTAATAGGGTTGTTTTTTCACTTCAACCTACATCAATTGCTCACCCTTGAAGGGTTAAAAGGTTCAATGGATCAGTTCACCTCATTACGTGAACAATCTCCAGTGTTAGTGATTGGTGGTTTCTTTCTATTATACGTATTAGTCACTGCATTAGCTTTGCCTGGTGCGGCTATTTTAACCTTAGCTGCCGGTGCTCTATTTGGTTTATTTGAAGGCTTAGTGATTGCATCATTTGCTTCGAGTATTGGTGCATTATGTTCGTTCTTAGTATCACGTTACCTGTTACGAGATTCACTTAAGCAACGCTTCCCTGAACGTTTATCTGCTATTGATGAAGGTATTAAAAAAGAAGGCGCATTTTATCTATTCACTTTACGTTTAGTGCCAATCTTCCCTTTCTTCCTAATCAACCTACTAATGGGTGTAACCGCACTTAAATCGTGGACATTCTACTGGGTAAGCCAAATTGGTATGTTAGCCGGTACATTTATCTTCGTTAATGCAGGTACACAATTAGCTAAAATCGATAGTCTGTCAGGCATCTTGTCTTTTGGCTTAATCGTCTCATTTGTTTTACTCGGTATATTCCCACTTATTGCAAAAGGTATTGTTAATATGATTAAAAAACGTCAAGTCTACAAAAACTGGACTAAACCAGCTAAGTTTGACCGTAACATGGTTGTTATTGGCGCCGGTGCAGGTGGCCTAGTAACCAGTTACATCGCAGCCGCTGTAAAAGCGAAAGTAACTTTAGTTGAAGCCGGAGAAATGGGGGGAGACTGTCTAAACTATGGTTGTGTACCAAGTAAAGCGATCATCAAAAGTGCAAAAATTGCAGAGCAAATTAGAAATGCTCACCATTACGGTTTAGAAGATACAACACCACAGTTTTCATTCAAAAAGGTAATGGAGCGTGTACATCAAGTGGTTGCTGATGTAGCACCACATGACAGTGTTGAACGTTACACAGACCTCGGTGTAGAAGTAGAAAAAGGTTACGCAAAAATCCTTGACCCTTGGACAGTAGAGATTAGCTACGAAGATGGTACTAAGAAGAAGTTAACAACACGTACTATTGTTATCGCAACCGGTGCTCGTCCATTTGTTCCACCATTACCTGGTATCGAAGAAACAGGTTACGTGACTAGTGATACATTGTGGACTGAGTTTGCTAAATTAGAGACACCACCAGAAAAACTAGTGGTATTAGGCGGTGGTCCAATCGGTTCTGAATTAGCACAAAGCTTTGCTCGCTTAGGCTCAAACGTGACGCAAATTGAGATGGCTGAACGCATCATGATCAAAGAAGATCTTGAAGTGTCTGAGTTTGCTACCGAATCATTAAAAGAGAGTGGCGTAAACATCTTAACCTCACACCAAGCATTACGTTGTGAAACTAAAGATGGCAAAAAATACATCATTGTTAAACATAACGATGAAGAGATTGAGATTGAATACGACCAACTATTATGTGCTGTGGGTCGAAGTGCACGCTTAACAGGTTACGGCCTAGAAGAGCTAGGTATTGAAACCAACCGAACTATCGTCACCAACGAATACTTAGAAACACTGTACCCTAATATCTTTGCTGCAGGTGATATTGTTGGCCCTTACCAATTCACACACGTTGCTGCACACCAAGGTTGGTACGCTGCAGTAAATGGTCTGTTTGGTAACTTGAAGAAATTTAAAGTGGATTACCGCGTTATTCCTTGGACGACCTTTATCGACCCAGAAGTAGCACGCGTTGGTATTAACGAAGATGAAGCAAAACAAAAAGGTATCGATTATGAAATCACTCGTTTTGATTTTGAAGAGTTAGACCGTGCAATTACAGACAGTGCAACCAAAGGTTTCATCAAAGTAATTACACCAAAAGGTAAAGATAAAATTCTAGGTGTGACAATTGTTTCTGAACATGCTGGTGACTTAATTGCAGAGTTTGTATTAGCCATGAAACATGGTCTAGGACTGAACAAAATCCTAGGTACGATCCACAGTTACCCAACATGGGCTGAAGGTAATAAATACGCTGCCGGTGAATGGAAAAGAAATCATGCGCCACAAACCGTTCTAAATTGGTTAGAAAAATACCACACTTGGAGACGCGGATAATGAAATCAGCAATCCAACACACGACAAACAAGGTAAGCGCCCTAGTGCGCTTCACCTTGGGAGCAGCAATATTAAGTGGTTCAATGTTAAGCACCGCTTACGCTGAGACAACGACTAATTTACACAGCACTTGGACTAACTTGTTAGCAGAGCATATTACGCCAATCAACCAAGGTCATAGTACCGCCGTTGACTATGCAGGCTTTAAACAACAAGAAGATACACTACAAACGTACCTAGACTCACTAGCTGAGACAACACGCACAGAGTTTGATGCTTGGTCAAAAGAGAAACAGTTAGCTTTTTTAATCAATGCTTACAATGCGTGGACAGTTGAGTTTATCTTAACGAAATACCCTGACTTAGATTCAATTAAAGACCTCGACAGTTTATTTAGCTCTCCATGGGACAAAGAGTTTGTCCCATTGTTAGGTAAAACCATCAGTTTAAATGATATTGAACATGGTTTGATTCGTGGCAGTGGTCGTTATAACGACCCACGTATCCACTTTGCAGTAAACTGCGCCAGTATTGGTTGCCCAGCTTTACGCGAAGAGGCATACACAGCGGATAAATTGGAGCAGCAATTAACTCAACAAACCGAACGTTTTTTGACTGATTCAAGCCGTAATTACATCAAAGGTAACAATCTCAACCTGTCGTCTATTTTTAAATGGTACGACGAAGATTTTGAAGTAGGATTTCGAGGAACGAAATCTATCCAGGGCTTTATAAACTTATATGTTGATGCACTGCAATTAACTGAAGCACAACAATCGACACTTAAAAATCAAAAGTTTAAAGTTAAATATTTAGATTATGATTGGAATCTTAATGCAAGCCGTTAATAAAATTTGCCAGCATAGTTTTGCTGGCTTTTATAAAGCACTTTGTTATTTATTACTTCTTTTATTACCCCAACAAACTGTTTTTGCCGCAGAGTCGCAGTCTAATGCTGCGGCGATGTGGGAAAATATTGAAATGCGTGGCGCTAAACAAAGTGTCTACTTTCATGCTTGGGGTGGTGATCAGCAAATAAATAATTACATTCAATGGGTTGCTCAGCAAGTGAAGCAACAATATGACATTGACCTACACCATGTGAAACTCACCGACACCAGTGAAGCGGTAAGCCGGGTTCTCGCTGAAAAATCAGCCAGTAATCACCGTAACGGTCAAGTTGATTTAGTTTGGATCAACGGAGCTAACTTTGCTTCGATGGCCAAACATAAATTATTAGCCTTAGACTGGGCCGATAAACTGCCTAACTTTGCCCTCACTAATCCAGAAAACAACCCGGCCATGACACGTGACTTTGGTGTACCAACCGAAGGCATGGAAGCACCTTGGGGACAAGCAGCCCTCACCTTCTATTACGACAGTCTAAAAGTCCAACAACCACCACAAACCTTAGCCGAACTATTAAGCTGGACAAAACAACATCCAGGTCGATTTACTTACCCTAAACCACCAGAGTTTTTAGGGATGAGCTTTTTAAAATATGCCTTAATTATTTTAAATGAGAACCAACCAGAAGATATCAAGAACAAACTATACCAAGCAGCTACGGCTGAAAGTGAAGCGCAAATATTACCAGCCTTATGGGATTTTTTAGATCAATTACACCCTAACTTATGGCGTCAAGGTCATCACTTTGTATCCAATGGTCTTGCCTTACGCCGTTTAAGTGGAGATGGAGAGTTACAAGTTTCCTTCACTTTTTCTGCTGCAGAAATTCCTTCTGCCATTGCTCGATATGACTTACCGGATAGTACACGTAGTTACCGTATGCTCGACGGTAGTTTAAGCAATATTCACTTTGTTGCTATTCCCTATAATTCACCACATTTAGACAGCGCTAAAGTCGTTGCTAATTTCCTATTAAGCCCTGAGGCACAAGCAAAAAAACAACAAACGTCAGTGTGGGGTGATAGTAGTGTATTAGATTTATCGCAACTGACACCCACACAACATGCTTACTTCGATATGACCGAACAACAACATTTAAGTGCGACTATTATTAATGTTGATAACACCCGTCTATTAAGTGAGTTGCACCCTAGCTGGTCTGCTGTGATCACTAAGCAATGGCTTGCCCGTTATGGAGTACAATAATGATTGTTGCTAATACATTTTTTACGCGTACCGTTCGTACTAGCCCAGCAGTGATGATCGCCCTACTGGTTGTCCCTGTATTGGGAGGGTTATTAGGGGTGTTGTTACCCGCTTTTGGTTGGTTCCCAGCCTTGGGCGCCACTGAATTTGGTTTATTTGGTTTCACTGAGCTATTTGCCACACCAGGCATTGAACGCATGTTGCTGCTCAGTTATGGCACAAGCTTGGTAAGTACGTTACTCGCTTTCGTTATAACCGTGTTAATACTTGCCAGTTACTTTAATAGCCCATGGTTAAAACGCATTCAACGTTTACTGGGCCCTATTTTAGTGATTCCACATGCGGCGGCAGCGATTGCCATTGGTTTTTTAATTGCACCATCAGGCTTTTTATCACGTCTTTTTTCACCTTGGTTAACCAGTTGGGATACACCACCAGATTGGTTATTTCCCCATGACCCTTATGGTTTAAGCATCATTTTAGGCTTAGCCTTAAAAGAGTTACCCTTTTTACTATTAATTGCGTTGGGTGTATTGGCTCAACCAGAAATAGGTAAAGTACTTAGACAACAACACAAGGTAGCTTCGAGTTTAGGTTACTGCCCGATGACTGGGTTCTTTAAGGTTATCTTACCTAGTTTATACGGTTATATGCGCTTACCTATTTTAGCAGTATTAGCTTACTCAAGTGCCAGCGTGGAAATCCCATTAATTTTAGGACCAAACACACCACCAACCTTAGCGGTGGCGATTATGCAATGGTTTAACGATGTAGATTTAAGCCTGCGTATAAAAGCCTCTTCTGGCGCTATCGTACAAATCCTAGTGACTTTATCTTTATTGGTTACTTGGTGGGGTATCGAGTTATTGGTAAAAAAATGTAGCGCAGCCTGGTTAACAAATGGTGAACGTGAACACGGTGGCATGATCATCAAACTTATTACTGATGTGATCACCTTTGTGATGGTCAGCACCATTATCCTTGCTTTACTAGGCATGGTTTTTTGGTCTTTTGCAGGTTTCTGGTCTTACCCTAACCTACTGCCAGATCAGTTTATGACTATGCATTGGCAATCAGCCTTAACTCAGATGCAAGCACCTTTATTCAATACCTTAGTGATTGCCTTTAGTAGTACTCTACTCGCCATCGTATTAACCCTGTTTGCCTTAGAGTCTGAGCAACAAAGCAATAAAACTATTTCTGCAGTGAGTGGATTAATTATCTATCTACCCTTGTTGATTCCAAGTATTGCTTTCCTATTTGGATTAGTCTGGTTATTCGAGCAAGTGAATAGCCAAAATACCTACTTGAACGTGATCTTTGCTCACTTACTGTTTGTTTTACCTTACGTATTTTTATCTTTGGCTAATAGCTACCGTCGCTTAGACCCTCGCTTTAGTTCGGTAGCAGCTAGCTTAGGCGCTGCTCCTTCAAAAATATTCTGGCAGTTAAAATTACCGTTATTAATATCGCCCATTTTAATCGCTAGTGCCTTAGGGTTAGCCATTAGTTTCAGCCAATATTTACCGACACTGTTAGCCGGTGCTGGTCGAATTAATACTATCACCACTGAAGCCGTCACTTTAGCCAATGGTGCAAGTCGACGTACCAGTGCAGTTTATGCCTTGATGCAAATGTTACTGCCAGCTTTATTCTTTATTTTAGCTTGGTTAACACCGAAAATTTTCTCACGTGCACGTGTATAGGACAAAAAATGAAATCAATAACAATACCGTCACTGGTTATCGAAAAACTACAATTGAAACAAAAAGATAAAAAATTACTTTCATTAGATGAAGAGATTATTGGTGGGCAAGTATTAACCATCATGGGTCCATCTGGGAGTGGTAAATCAACCTTACTAAACTGGTTAGTAGGTATGTTGCCTAATGAGTTTGAAGCAACAGGCAAACTGTACTTAAATGGTGCAGATGTGTCTGAAACGCCTAGTCATCAACGTCATATTGGCTTGTTATATCAAGATCCATTGCTGTTCCCACATTTAACCGTGGAAGGTAATATCGCTTTTGCTATGCCTAAAGGAGATAAGCAAGAAAGACTCGATCAAATAAGCGATGCATTAAAGCAAGTTGGCTTGGAAGGAATGGAAAAGCGTTGTCCAGAAAGTTTATCCGGTGGGCAGCAAGCACGTGTCGCTTTATTACGTGTATTATTAAGTAAACCTAAGGCTATTTTATTGGATGAACCCTTCAGTAAATTAGACAGTCAGCTTCGCCAAGAAACACGCCAATTAGTGTTTGAGCAAATTCAACGCTACAGTCTGCCTGCTGTGATGGTGACCCATGATCAAAGTGATGCTACTGCCGCACAGGGTAAAGTGATCACCCTAGACAAACTTATTTAATCGTAGCAAAACGGGAAGTCGATGTTAGATAGATTTATCACACCAGTTATCAAACCTCTGTTAATGCCAGTGGTGAAAACTTTAGACAAACGAGGTGTTACACCTGACCAAGTGACCTTAGTGGGTTTCTTTATCGGTATGATTGCGGTGCCATTACTTGCTAATAAAATGTGGTCAGCGGCATTAGTGATGATTGTTCTTAACCGTATCTTAGATGGCTTAGATGGTGCCTTAGCTCGTTACCAAGGTAGCAGCTCTAGCGCCGGTGGTTTTTTAGATATCTGCGTGGACTTCTTATTTTACGCGGCAATACCGCTTGGTTTTGCCATGGCTGAACCAGAGTTTAACGCCTTACCCGCTGCAGTATTATTAGCAGTATTTATTGGTACCGGTTCTACTTTTTTAGCCTTTGCAATTCCCGCTGAAAAACTTAATTTAGACAGACCGCAATTTGCCAATAAGAGTTTTTACTTTATTAACGGCTTAACAGAAGGCACTGAAACCATCGCGTTTTTTGTGGCTTTTTGTATCTGGCCACAGTACTTCCCTGCTCTAGCTTACCTATTTGCGTTACTAGGTGCGATGACAGTATTTACCCGTATTCATGGTGGATACAAAACATTGAAATCACATCAAACTGAGACCAAGGAATAACCATGGTTGTTGACGATGCCCTACTTAGATTAATTGTATTTGTTAGTATTCTAGCGGTGATGTTTACCGTTGAAAGATTATTTCCTGCTCGACAATTGTCAAAGGAGCCTTCAGCACCTTCACAAAAGATGCGTCTAACCGGTAACTTTGGCATTGTATTTTTATCTGGTCTATCGGCAAGATTAGTTTTTCCTTTGGGGTTAATGGGTTTAGCCCTATTTTTTACCGAGCAAAAAATAGGACTATTCAATATTATTAATTTACCTGAATGGTTAGTTATAACGCTAAGTTTATTGCTCTTAGATATGCTTATTTATTGGCAGCATAGGTTATTCCATAAAATCCCTGTTCTGTGGCAATTACATAAAGTACATCACGCTGATACCCATGTAGATAGCAGTACTGGTTTGCGTTTTCATCCTATCGAGATCATTGCTAGCTTAGCGATCAAAGGGTTGGCTATTTTCCTATTAGGTATTCCCGCCTTTGCTGTGATTTTATTTGAAGTATTGCTTAACGGCTTTGCCATATTCAACCACGCCAATATTCGCTTACCTGCAAAAGTAGAAGCCGTCACTAGATTGTTTTTAATGACCCAAATTCTACATCGTATTCACCACAGTCAACTATTTAAAGAGAGTAACTCTAATTATGGTTTCAGTGTGATATGGTGGGATCGTTTATTTGGTAGCTATTCTGCCGAAGCCACAAAACCAGACCTAGAGATTGATATTGGTATTAGTGAATTTCCAGAAGCAAAAGACAATGCGCATTTATGGGGATTATTAGTGATGCCTTTTAAACGGAAGAAATAATTTAACTAATATTTTTCTCTTTAAAGTGATAGAAAATGCAGGCTCATCCGTATAGTATACCCATCAATAATTTACCACGGAGAGTCACATGGCTTACACAACTTTCTCTACCCTTTCCAACGATGCAATGAAAGAACCTATGTTCTTTGGTAACCCGGTTAACGTGGCTCGTTATGACCAACAAAAATTTGAAGTATTTGAAAAATTAATCGAAAAACAGTTATCGTTCTTCTGGCGTCCAGAAGAGATTGACGTAAGCCGCGATCGCATTGATTTTTTAAACTTACCAGATCATGAACAACATATCTTCATTTCAAATTTGAAGTACCAAACACTTTTAGATTCGATTCAAGGTCGTAGCCCTAACATGGCGTTACTACCAATTGTCTCTTTACCAGAATTAGAAACATGGATTGAAACATGGTCTTTCTCTGAAACAATTCACAGCCGTAGTTACACGCACATTCTGCGTAACCTATTTACTGATCCAAATGAAGTGTTTGAAGATATTGTTAATAATGATGAAATTCAAAAACGCGCCACTGACATCTCATTTTATTATGATGGTTTAATTCATGCCGTGCAATTTATGCAACTACATGGCTTAGAACAAAACGATGTTCCTTACGTTAACCTAGACGGTAAAACGGAAAAACTAACTTTACGTGATATTAAAAAGAAACTGTATCTATGTGTTTGTTCAATTAATGCATTAGAAGCGATTCGTTTTTACGTATCATTTGCTTGTTCATTTGCTTTTGCAGAGCGTGATTTATTGGAAGGTAATGCAAAAATCATCAAACTTATCGCACGTGATGAAGCACTGCACCTTAACTCAACTCAACAAATGTTAAACCTGTGGGCTGATGGTAAAGATGATCCAGAAATGGCTGAAATCGCTATCGAATGTTTTGCTGAAGGTCGTGATATCTTCTTAAAAGCGGCTGAACAAGAAAAAGAGTGGGCGCAATACCTATTTAAAGATGGCTCAATGATCGGTCTTAATGAAGAAATCCTATGCCAATATGTTGAGTACATTGCTAATCAACGTATGCAAGCAATTGGTTACGAAGCACCATTTAACGTTAAGAGTAACCCTATCCCGTGGATTAACCACTGGTTAGTTAGTGACAATGTTCAAGTAGCGCCGCAAGAAGCTGAAATCAGCTCTTACTTAGTAGGTCAAATCAACAGTACCGTTGATAGTGACGACTTAAGCAGCTTTGAACTGTAAGCATAGCCAACGATATGTCCTCTAAACTCATTTATAATGGTCAACAATATACTTTGGATGAAGAGGCGACACTGCTTGAAAATTTAGAAAAGCAAGCAGTGTCCGTTGAATTTCATTGCCGAGATGGGCATTGTGGCGCCTGTCGTTCACAGCTTGTTTCTGGCGATGTTTCCTACACAACTTTCCCTATGGCTTACCTAAAAGATGGTGAGGTATTACTCTGTTGCAGTAAAAGCCAAAAAGACATAACAATCAACTCCCTGTCTTAATTCTCATAGTATTCAAACAGTAAAGTCAAACACTCATCAAGGCTTATGTTAAAAATATAAACCAGATCACTCTTACCTGATAAATTTATATTGCCAATATAAGTAATATATATCTGTTTTAATTTTTATCTAATGGCATAATCAATAATATCATATTTTTATCACATGGAACCTAGTGCTTATACTATGAAAATATTGTCTCCATTAGTTTTTTTAGCAGTTTCCTTGCCCCTTTTATCAGGACAAGTTATTGCACAAGTAAAATTTTCAGAAGGTTATGAAGCTGCGCATTCAGGCAACTATAAGAAAGCCGTTAAAATTTGGTTACCTTTAGCTGAAAAAGGCGATGCTCCGGCGCAATACACTATCGGCTGGATGTATGAAAGTGGTCAAGGCGTGAAAAAGGACCTAAAAAAAGCCGTTTATTGGTATAAAAAGTCAGCGGAACAAGAATACGAAGCAGCGCAGTATGTACTTGGTACCCTCTACGAAAAAGGTGAAGGTGTTGAGCAGAACAGTGAAGCCGCGTTAAGTTATTACCTTTTAGCAGCAGAGCAAGGCGATCCTATCTCCCAATTCCAAGTAGGTAATTACTACCAATATGGCATTGGCACCTACAAAAACAACGATAAAAGTATATTTTGGTATGAAAAAGCAGCCGAACAAAGCCACGTTAATGCACAAATAGATCTCGGTAAAATCTATCAATCTGGCGAAGCCCTAGAGATAGATTATGAAAAAGCAGTACATTGGTACCAAGCAGCAGCTGCGCAAAACAATGCAGTGGCGCAATACCAACTTGCCTACATGTATGAACATGGGTTAGGCAAACCACAAAATTATACCAAAGCCATTCAACTCTATTCCCGTTCAGCTAATAATGATTACTCACAAGCGGCATTCAAACTGGGCACCATTTTTGAGTCTGGTGCAAGCGGTGAAGTCGATAATGCTAAAGCACTAAGTTGGTATCGACGCGCGGCTTTGCAAGGCAATACCGACGCGCAATTCCAGCTTGGATACCTGTCAGAAATTGGCAAAGGTACAGAGAAAAGCATACAACGTGCTATAGACTGGTATACCCAAGCCTCACGAAGAGATAATGCTGAAGCCTATTATATTCTTGGTCAAATTTATGAGAAAGGTACCACGGATTACCGACACAATATCGCGCCTAATTTACAAAAAGCGGTGAAAAACTATCAGTATGCTTCTGAGCTTAATTACCCACTCGCTCATGCTAAGTTAGCTTACTTTTATGAAACGGGTATTTTTACTCATCAAGACAAAGAAGCAGCCATTGCTCTTTATCAAAAGTCCCCTCAAAAGTGGGCAAAAGAGAGGCTAACACGCTTAGTTAGCCACGATAACTGCCTAAAAGAAGCAAGCACTAAACTGTTTGATGAATTGATCAGTTGTGCTAATCGAGATTTATTAAGAGCAAAAATAAAACAGCAATCTATCAAGGTTATTTCTGAAGATGATCAATTGCAATCGGATACTTATTTCACTGGTGCAGTGATTAGAGGCACCAGCGAGTTAACAATGCAATACGATCAGAATAATGGATTTTCCAAAGCCACATATACCTACATCGGCCGCAATAAGCCTGAATTAATTGATCAAGTTAAAGATAAATTAATCGAACAGTATGGACTACCAAGTCATTCCATTGGTGATCCTGCACAGGGTGAGGCAAGCTACCATTGGATATTAAAAGATAACATTATGATCAACGCATATAGGTCTTGGCCTGACACCACAACTTTTGTCGAATATGAACTGCCAGAACAAGTGACTAATCAATATGTGGTTAATGAAGTAGAATAATACCGCTAAACAACTTATGGTGTAGGTGAGACAAGTATTTTATAAATTGCCCCACATAAACCATACTTGAGGACATCAAAAAAACTGAAAATAGCAAAGCAAAAATGAAAGGAACAATATAAATCCCCCTTCTCTATTAAATTAACCGCGAAGTATTAAATTAACCTCGACATTAACGAAATTGCCCCTTTCGCCTAATAACAGGATAAAATAACATGAAGCAATCAAGGAACAATTAAAGAGCATGCTATAAATTTAATCGAGCATCTTCTAATTATATAAATAAGCGAGTTCATGGACACCACAATCTTACTCTTTATCGGCATGGCTTTCAGCTTTGGCATGATCATCAATTTAACCGGCTTACCCCCTATGGTAGGTTTTTTATTAGCAGGTTTTACTCTCAACTTCATGGGCTTCGAGTCCTCCGACGTATTAGTTACACTAGCCAATTTAGGCGTGACACTATTACTCTTTTCAATTGGATTGAAACTTAACATACGTACCTTGTTGAAATCCGAGGTGTGGGCGGGAGCAAGTATACATATTGTCGCCAGTATCCTATTTTATACGGCGATTTTATTAGTCATTAAACAGCTCGGTGTGGCTTTATTTTCTGAATTAGATATTTATGGATTATTACTGATTGGCTTTGCTTTGAGTTTTTCCAGTACTGTATTTGCAGTTAAGATTTTAGAAGAAAAAAGTGAAGCAAACTCGCTTTATGGACGGATCGCCATTGGCATCTTGATCATGCAAGATATCTTTGCCGTATTATTCTTAACTATATCCGTCGGTAAAATCCCTTCGATTTGGGCGATTGGTTTACTTGCTTTGCCATTAATTAGACCACTGTTATACAAAATATTAGATAAAGCCGGTCATGGTGAGCTATTAGTTTTATATGGTTTTGTATTAGCCTTGATCGTAGGGGCAGGATTATTTGAAAGCTTGGGTATGAAAGCGGATTTAGGTGCTTTAATTGCAGGTATGTTATTAGCAGGACACCCAAGTGCCAAAGAGATGGCCCGTTCATTATTTAACCTAAAAGAGCTGTTCCTTGTTTGTTTCTTCCTAAACATTGGTTTTGGCGGGTTACCACAATTTGATCACTTAATGATTGCCCTAGTATTATCTGTGTTATTAGCGGGTAAAATTGTGCTGTACTTTTTAACGCTGAGTAAATTTAAATTACGCTCTCGTACCTCCTTATTTGCCGCATTTAGCTTAGCCAATTACAGTGAATTTGGATTAATCGTTGCTTCGTTAGCGACCTACAAGGGCTGGTTAAGTCGAGATTGGTTAATTATCACTGCCATCGCCGTATCACTGAGTTTTATCATTGCAGCGCTTTTAAATAAATATGCTGATGCTATTTATGACCGTTACCGTTTAGCCTTAAAACGCTATCAAGCCACTCGCTTACATTTAGATGACCGCCCTGTTCGTGTGGGTGATGCACAAATCTTAGTAATGGGTATGGGACGTATCGGTGTGGGTGCCTATGACGCGCTAAAAACCACCTACGGTGAAAAAGTAATGGGTATTGATTATAACCACCTCACGACCTTACAGCACCGAGAAGCAGGCAGACGTGTGATCACTGGCGACGCATTAGATTCGGACTTTTGGAATAAGCTCCAGCTGACAGATAAAATTAAACTGATTCTATTAGCTATGCCAGATCACAACGGTAACCGTTATGCTGCTGAACAATTAAACAATATTGAAAACTGTACTTTCAAAGTCGCCGCCTTAGCGCATTATAAAACCGATGAAGAGGAATTAAATGCCTTAGGCGTTAATTTAGTGTTTAATATGTATGAAGAGGCGGGTGCAGGATTTGCGCGACATGTTTGGACAGATTTCCAAACAATTTTAGAAAAAAGTCCGCACAAATTGGACTTATAGTAAGAAATATCAGGCTATCGATGTTTTTTGTTAGTAAATTGTACTGATTTCGTGTGACTTTTGATGTTTATTCTGCAAAAATCAAGTCTCTCAGTATGTTGATCTAATTTGATCACGAAGCATTTTAGTTAATAAACTAATGCTTAAAAGTAATTCAAGAAGTAACGAATAACCTTATTATTCGTTTACAATATAAAAGGTAACCCTATGTGTTCTATTTTTGGTGTGCTCGACATTAAAAGCGATCCTATCGCATTGCGCCAACAAGCAATTGAAATGTCAAAACTGCTTCGTCATCGCGGCCCAGATTGGTCTGGTGTTTATTCTTCTGATAAAGCGATCCTTGTTCATGAACGTCTTTCTATCGTTGACGTGAATAATGGTGCACAGCCTTTATACAATCAAAATAATACACACATCCTTGCTGTTAATGGCGAAATCTACAATCACCAAGAGCTAGCAGCTGAACTAACTTGTGGTTACCAGTTTAAAACTAAGTCTGACTGTGAAGTTATCCTAGGTTTATACGAAGAGAAAGGTAATGCATTCCTAGATGACCTAAACGGTATCTTTGCTTTCTGTTTATATGACCAAGAAAAAGACAAATACCTAATTGGTCGTGACCACATGGGTATCATTCCACTATACCAAGGTTGGGATGAGCACGGTAACTACTACGTAGCATCAGAAATGAAAGCGTTAACGCCTATCTGTTCAAAAGTATCTGAGTTCCCACCAGGGCATTACTTAGACAGTGAAGTAGGTGAATTAACTAAATATTACGTTCGTGATTGGATGGAATATGATGCAGTTAAAGATAACGGCGGCAGCGCTGCAGAAATCGGCCAAGCATTAGAAGAAGCGGTTAAACGCCAACTAATGTGTGATGTACCTTACGGTGTATTACTATCTGGTGGTCTAGATTCTTCAGTTATCTCTGCTATCACGCAAAAATTTGCTAAGCAACGTGTTGAAGATAACGATCAAAGCGGCGCATGGTGGCCACAACTGCACTCTTTCTCTGTTGGCCTAGAAGGTTCTCCAGATTTAGCAGCAGCGCAAAAAGTAGCTGACGAATTAGGTACGGTTCACCACCCTATTATCTTTACTGTACAAAACGGTATCGATGCACTTAAAGAAGTTATCTACCACCTAGAAACTTACGATGTAACAACTATCCGTGCATCAACGCCTATGTACCTAATGGCACGTAAGATTAAAGCGATGGGTATCAAAATGGTACTTTCAGGTGAAGGTGCTGATGAAATTTTCGGTGGTTACTTATACTTCCATAAAGCGCCAAACTCTCAAGAGTTCCATGAAGAGTTAAACCGTAAACTAAGCAAACTACACATGTTTGACTGTTTACGTGCTAACAAATCAATGTCAGCTTGGGGTGTTGAAGCACGTGTACCATTCTTAGATAAAGAGTTCATGGACGTAGCAATGCGTACTAACCCAGAACTTAAAATGATCAAAGATGGCCGTATCGAGAAAAACATTCTACGTGAAGCTTTTGATGGTCAACTATTACCAGAAGTACTATGGCGTCAAAAAGAGCAATTCTCTGATGGTGTTGGTTACAACTGGATTGATACACTAAAAGAGCATGTTGACACTCTAGTGACGGACCAACAACTAGCAACAGCTGAGTTTAAGTTCCCAATCAATACACCAGATACAAAAGAAGCTTACTTCTACCGTAGTATCTTTGAAGAGCACTTCCCACTAGATAGTGCAGCAGAATGTGTACCACACGGTAAATCTGTTGCTTGTTCAACAGTTGAAGCATTAGCTTGGGATGAAAGCTTCCAAAACAATGCTGACCCGTCAGGTCGTGCTGCTGGCATCCATAACGATGCTTACGCGCAAAAATAATTTCAGCTTAAACTGAAACCATTAAAGCGCTCAATGAGCGCTTTTTTTATGGGACAAAGAAAATGAATGCATGTTTATGTAAAAGTGGTCAAGCTTATCAAGATTGTTGTCAGCCGTTGAATCAAGGCCAACAAATAGCGGATACCTGTGAGCAACTAATGCGATCTCGTTATAGCGCATTTTGTTTACAACTGGGTGAATACCTATTTTCTACTTATCATCCAGAGTATCGTGGCGACTTAACCGTTGCACAACTATCTGAACAATCACTTGATTGGAAAAACCTTGATATCGTCAATACTGAGACAGGAGTCGAAAAAGGGTTTGTAGAATTTAAAGCCTGGTACCATATGGACGGTCAACTACATTGTCACCATGAACACTCAAACTTTGTAAAACAGCAAGGACAGTGGTTTTATTGTGACGGAACTTTTTATCCTGAACAAAAATCAGGTAAGATACAGCGCAATGATGGTTGCCCCTGTGGTAGCGGTAAAAAATATAAAAAATGTTGTGGCTAAACGATTCATTATTAAATGAATATTCCTAAACACAGCATGTTTTAATCAATAGAGAACAAAATGCAAAAGAAAACACTATTAACAACCTGCCCTGATTCTAAGGGTCTGATTGCACAAATTACGAATATCTGTCAAAAACACCAATTAAATATTGTTAAAAATAATGAGTTTGTTGACCATCAATACAACCGCTTTTTCATGCGTACTGAAATTGAAGGTTATTTCAATGATGAAACGTTATTAGCAGACTTAGATTACAGCTTACCGGCAGGCGCATCACGCTCATTAATCAACTCAACAGAGCGTAAGCGTATCGTTATCCTAGTAACTAAAGAAGCACACTGTATCGGTGATATCTTAATGAAAAGCACCTATGGTGGTATCGATGTTGAGATTGCAGCTGTTATTGGTAACTACAACACACTAGAGGACCTAGTGAGTAAGTTTAATATCCCTTACCACACAGTCAGTCACGAAGGGTTAACGCGCGAAGAGCACGAAGAGAAAGTATTAGAGGCGATTGCACCTTATACGCCTGATTATGTTATCTTAGCGAAATACATGCGTATTTTAACACCTAAATTTGTTGAGACTTATGCAAACCGCTTAATCAATATCCACCACTCGTTCTTACCAGCATTTATTGGTGCTAAACCATACCAACAAGCCTTTGACCGTGGTGTGAAGATTATTGGCGCAACGGCTCACTTTGTGAATAATGACCTAGATGAAGGACCAATTATCACACAGGACATAGCACATATTGACCACGCTTACAGTGCAGAACTACTTGCAAAAGCTGGCCGTGATGTTGAAAAGTCAGTATTAAGTCGTGCATTACAACAAGTACTAGATGATAAAGTCTTTGTGTACGCTAACCGTACTGTCGTATTTAAATAATCGAATAGCTGAAAAATTATTTATACCAATTGTATTAAATAACTGATCTAAATTTTGCGCCGGAAAAATGGCTTAGTTTGAGGCGTAAGTTGATGTAAATGGTTGTTCCCTATACGAAACTTACAACGAAAAAATAAGTTGTTTTAACAAGTAAAATAGATCAGTTACTTACTATGATTGGTATTAGAT
>NZ_QOCB01000145.1 GCF_003318165.1 Psychromonas sp. B3M02 | reverse complement strand
ATAACAACAGGGGTAAGTAATGAAGTTTCATCTCTTTTTTCCTTTTACCCATCCAATGGATAAATAGTTAATCTGTAATTTCTATCTCATACCAATTGTATTAAATAACTGATCTAGATTTTGCGCCGGAAAAATGGCTTAGTTTGAGGCGTAAGTTGATGTAAATGGTTGTTCCCTATACGAAACTTACAACGAAAAAATAAGTTGTTTTAACAAGTAAAATAGATCAGTTACTTACTATGATTGGTATTAATGACAGCACTACGAAGAAATAAGCCATTTTAATAGGTTAATTAGATAAGTTAACTAGTATGCTTGGTATCAGATGCCAACAAAGAGAAGTCTCGGGATAGATAATGCTTAGCAGTCAGTTTAATAAAATAGATAAATATTTAGCACAATTAATGGGGTATTGGCATTACAATGCTTTTTCATTGGTTGGTTATCCTGCATTTAATGAGAACAGTGCGTTAATTGAATTTTTAGCATCGATTGATCAAGCAAAGTTATCTCTATATCAAAATAACCCGAGTTTATTACACCCTCTGTTAAAGCAATTTATTCCTGAGTTATTAGATGTGAGTGATCCTTTGTTTGAAGTGAAGGATCTAAGCGATAAGTTAGCAAGTAATATTCCATTTTGGTTTAAAAATGGCATCAAAGGCAGAAAGTTAACACAAATTGAGCAATTTTCTCAGCGTATCAATGATCAACTTCCTATCTTAGAGTGGTGTGCTGGAAAAGGCCATTTAGGACGCCTTATTCACTTTAAAAATAATAACCCTGTGACAGCTGTGGAGTGGAATGATGAGCTTTGTCTGCAGGGGAAAGTACTCGCTGAAAAACATGCCATACCGCAAACATTTTACCAAGCCAATGTATTGTTGAATGAAGCTGATATACATTTAAAACAAGAGCAACATGCGGTTGCTTTACATGCTTGTGGAGATTTGCACAGACACCTCATTAACGCAGCGGGTCAATCTGAAACTGAGAAAGTAACGATTAGTCCCTGCTGTTATCATTTAACTAAAGACCAGTACTACCAGCCACTTTCTAATCATGTTCAACAAACCAGTCAGTTATTGTCAGGACTTACCTTAAGCAAACAGGATTTAAAGCTAGCTGTTTCACAACAGAGTACTTTAGGTGCTCGTCAAACGGAATTAAATGATCAAGAGGTTTGGTGGCGATTGAGTTTTGATTGTTTACAAAAAGCGATACGTGGTACTAGTACTTATTTAAACGTGCCGAGTTTTCCTAAAACCTTACTTTCAAGTGACTTTAGTGAGTTTGCGCAATGGGTGATTGAGTGTAAAAAGCTATCATTTGAATTGCCAGCTGACCTCAGTGAGTATTTACAGCAAGGTAAAGAGCGCTTTAATCAAGTACGCAGAGCAGAGTTAGTTTCTCAATTTTTTCGTCGACCATTAGAGCTCTGGTTAGTTTATGATAGAGGATTACGTTTGCAAGAATGGGGTTATCAAGTGCAAGTGTCGACGTTTTGTGAATCACAGGTCACACCACGTAACCTGTTAATCCAAGCGAGTCGTTGATGCTATTTCATGGACTTGGTTTTGAGTTGGCTAATGAATAAAACCAATCCGCCACCAATTACTCCCCAAATCACCGAGCTTAATCCCCATAATGCGATTGGAGAAGCTGTGATTAATAGGGTGATCACTGCGGCTTCATTGACATGTTTTGATTCGCTATTAACACTCTGTTGTAAGCTATGTGTGATCGTCCCAAATAAAGCAATACCCGCCAGTGCCAAGATTAAAGAGGAAGGTAAAAGCGCAAACCAAGCCATAATATAAGCGGCTAATAGGCCTAGTATTATATAAAAAATACCTGCCCAGATACTTGCCCAATAACGTTTCTTGGGATCTTCATGAACATCCTCAGACATACAAATAGAAGCGCTAATTGCAGCAAGGTTCAGTGCATAACCTCCAAAGGCCGCAGTAAATAAATTAGTGAATCCAGTAATGGATAATACTTTCTTAATCGGTGCGTGGTAGCCAAAACTCTGCAACATGGCGATACCAGGAATATTTTGAGCCGCTGTCGTCACGATAAATAACGGTATGCTAATACCTACTATCACCGACCATGAAAATTCTGGCTGAATAAATTGTAATGTGCTCCATTGCCAATCAATACTTTTACTTTCAATAAGTTGTAATTGCCAAGCTAAAGTAGCAGACACTATGATTACAATTAATAATGCCCATTGCGGCACAAAACGCTTTGCTAATAAATAGCTGATAAACATACTAATGATTAAGATTGGCTGGAGATCCATCTGAGTAAAGACAGAAAAACCAAAGTTTAATAATATGCCAGCCAACATAGCTGATGCTAGTTGTTGAGGTAACCATTTAAACAGTTTATCCAAAGGCATTAATAGCGGGAAAATAAATAACAGAAAAGCACCAACAATAAAACCGCCAGCCGCCTCGTTGAGTGTAAACCCTTGTACGTTTGCGACCATCAATGCAGCACCTGGTGTTGACCAGGCGATGAGAATAGGAATGCGGTAACAGTATGAAAGGACAATGCTCAATAACCCCATACTAATACCCAATGCTAAAAACCAACTAGCAACCATCTGACTATCACCACCAAGGTTAATCACTAGTTGATAGAGTAGTGCCACTGAACTAGAAAATCCGACAATCACTGCCACTAATCCAGCGCTCATTGCCGCAATAATAAAGTTGACCCGATGCCAAACAGTTTTCATAATACCTTCCGTGCGTTTTAACGTACAATATGCTTAAGCTAACATTGACTGTTATAACGCACAAGGTAAATATGTCAGATTTTATTAATGAAACAGTAGCTACTCAGCTTAAAAAAAATCGTACAGGAAAAGGCTGGAGTTTGGATGTTGCGAGTCAGCATTGTGGTGTATCAAAAGCCATGTTAGGACAGATTGAACGAGGCGAATCTAGCCCAACTATTGCAAAGCTTTGGAAAATAGCGACTGGCTTTAATTTGCCATTGTCTGCTTTTTTAGGTGTGAATAATGAGCAAACTTCTCATATACAGGGCCTTTTAGCGGACAAAAAAGTGAGTATTAATACACTATTTGAATTTGATAAGCACACTGGCATTGAGATGTTTGAATTGTGTTTTGCCATTGGCCATGAACAATATTCAGAGGCGCATCAAACAGGTGTACTCGAACATATTGTTGTAACCTGTGGTGAAATGGAATACTTTTGCGGAGATCAGTGGCATAGACTGAATACTGGTGAAAGTGCTAAATTTAATGCTGATCAAGCACATGGATATCGTAATGTAGGTAATGACTTATTACGCTTCTTCAATATTATCCATTATCCTTAATATGAGTTATTCGAAGGGAAGTATAATGAACATAAGGAAATCACTGTCACTGTTGCTGCTTAGTTTGCTCTTTTATTGTGTATCTTCAGTGGCGGACCAAGCGCAACGTGTGAGTAAAAAAGAAGCAACATTAGCCTTGCAGCTATTACAAAATGAACATATCCAAGTACTCAAAAAATATTGTGAAAGCTGCGGCAACACCACACCTGAAAACCTAGTGATTGAAACAAGTAAGATTCAGGATGCACACTATAAGGGTTTATGGGAAGTAGTGGTTAATGGGCAAGCTATTGATTTAGCTTATTATTATCTACCAATCAATGGTCGCTGGAAGAATCTGGCTAGGACGGTAGATATTTACCTTGATGATGTACCTAAATATTTAGATCAAATCTCTTTACAAGAGAAAGTTGAGAATGATAGAGGTTGGTATATCAATGAAAAGCAAAATGTGATTTTGACTAAAGAGGTCAATACAAGACCTATTATTGCTCTGTTAGGCAGAGGCAGTTATCAGAAATTAAGTATATTTTTTCAGACTAAACAAGCACAAGGTTGTGCCGATGGACAAAGTGAACAACCTGAATCAACACCTATGTATGTTAATCAAGAATTGGTGCGCTTTGCGGTGATTTGTAAAGGTGAATTAGTGGTTTTTTATGCAGATACAGAGCCGAGTAACGATTTTGTATTGGCACAATTTTTAGCGCAACCTTCTGTTACGTTAAAAGCCTACTCTGGTGGCGAAGACTTGATTTTTAGTACTAAAAATTTCAACGAATTATATGAAAAAGCCACAGGTAAAACTAATTAACATTTTGAAGTAAGGAAGATAATGAGCAACACCACCATTTATTATTTACAGATGCTAGCTGAAACTGAGTTAAAGGCTAAGCCAAGCGTACCTGGTTTAACGATTACCGAAGCAAAAATTAAAGAGTATCGTTTTAACCGTTTCCTCTATTCGTTAATTGGTGAGCAGTGGCAGTGGTTTGATAAATTGAAAGAGTCCGATGAAAGCTGGAAAATCTATGTTGAACGCGATAATTTGCGAACTTGGGTAGCTTATTATGAAGGGGCGATTGCTGGTTACTTTGAGTTAGAGATTGCTGAAGAACAAGCAGTAGAGATTAAGTATTTTGGATTAAGCCCTGCCTTTATTGGTAAAGGTTTTGGTGGTTATTTACTGAGTTATGCCATTCAACAAGCTTGGCAAACTTGTCAAGCTAGGCGTCTTTGGGTTCATACCTGTAGTTTGGATCATCCGAGCGCTTTAGCAAACTATCAAGCGCGTGGTTTTAGCTTATACCATCAAGAAATAGAGTATTGAATTTAAGTAGTAAAAAATATCATTTTTTAAATAACTTATTATGACAAAAGTGCAAAACGGGTGGTAGGATACTGAGATTTTTCAGAGTGAAAAATATGCCAGCTGTATTGTGTTTTTTAATAGCGACTTTTTTATGGGGAAGTTCTTTTATCACCTTAAAAGTGGCTATTGATTTTTACCCGCCTAATTTTGTAATTTTTTTGCGTATGCTGATTACCTTGGTGATCTGCCTATGTCTTTGGCCTTGGGTAAAACGTTTTAAATATCAACAGGGTGACTGGAAGTGGTTACTGATCATGTCACTAGCAGAGCCGTGTTTATATTATCTATTTGAAGGACACGCAATGCAGTTTACCTCAGCATCACAGGCTGGAGTCATTGTTTCTTGTTTACCTCTTTTAGTGGCTTTTTTTGCGTACTTTTTACTACAAGAAAAACTCAGTAAAAACATAATAGCGGGGTTTTCCCTGTGCATTACAGGCGGCATTCTACTCAGCGTTGTTTCTCCTCATACTGACCATGCACCTAATCCATTATTAGGAAATAGTTTAGAAGCCTTAGCCATGGTGTGTGCCGCTATCTATGTGGTGGCGATGAAACATCTGTTAAATCGTTACTCGGCTTTATCACTGATTGCACTACAGGGCTTATCTGGCACACTATTCTTTGCGCCATTTCTTGCGTTTATGGAGTGGCCACAACAACATGACTTTTATGCCTTGATGAACATTGTGTACTTGGGCTCTGCGGTGACATTAGGTGCTTACGGTATGTATAATTATGGCTTGCAACGCTCTTCTGTACTCACTGCCGCTGCTTACTCTAATTTAGTGCCTGTATTTGCCTTGTTATTGTCGGCATTGTTACTGAACGAAGTGTTAATCTTATGGCAATGGTTAAGTATTTTTGTGGTATTTATCGGGATCATGGTCAGTAAACGCCACGAACAAAGTGCCGTTGAGTCGACATTAAATCAAGCGTAATGTCTGCGAGTGAACCTTGTGAATGCGCTTCAAATATTTGTAATAGATAGCTTTTACCTACATCATGACAGTATTCTCTCGATAAAGGTTAATCAGTAATATGAATTATCTTGCGCATTTACATATTGCAGAGGTTACCAATACCAGCTTTACTGGTAACTTCTTAGGTGACTTTGTTAAAGGCAATCCAGATACACAGTTTCCTGCAGCCATTGTTGAAGGGATCCGTTTACATCGCTTTGTGGATAGTTTCACAGATAAACATACACAAGTTCTCGTAGCAAAAAAGCTATTTCCAGCGCATCTTCGTCGTTATGCTCCTATTGCGTTAGATATGTTTTGGGACCATTGTTTAGCGGCTAATTGGTCTGATTTTCAAGCGTTAAGTTTACGCGAATTTTGTTGTTTAGCTGAGCGTCAAATTGAGCAGGAAACACTCGCTGAGAATGTGCAATTACCGGAACGGTTTATGAGTATCAATGGCTTAGTATGGCGGGATAAATGGATCGAGTCCTATCAAAAAATCAGTAATATTGAATATGCCTTACAAAGGATGTCATCACATAGCCCAAGAATGGCACCACTTGCGGAAACTGGCGAAGTGTTGGTTGAGCATTATCAGGACTTCGCAGCTATTTTTACTGAACTCTATGCAGATGTGTTAGTGGCTAGTAAACAGTTTGTCAGTGATTAATAAATATAAAAAAGGAGGCATATAGCCTCCTTCAATCACAATATAGCACGGTGAATATTAGTCTTCTTTAGTGAATAAGTGAGCGATGTTTTTAAAGTCACTTTTTCCTTCAGTAATTTCTTCTACTGATAAACCTGATGCTTCATGTGGGAATACTAACCATTCATCTGATTCATGGATGTAGTAATCAGGTACCATATCTACAGCTTTGTTTTTTGGCTTGTAGTATGGTGTCGCAATACGCACGTCACGTGGCATATTTAAACGCATTACTTCAGTTAGCTTTTCAGTTAACGCAACAACACTTCGTCCTGAATCAAATACATCGTCAACAATCAGTAAACCATCGTCTGCATTTGCATTTTCAATGATGTAATGTAAACCATGTACTTTAATGGTTTTGCTTTGTTTACCGATGCCGTAGTAAGAAGAGGTTCGTACTGCGATATGATCTGTTTCTACTTTTTTGTAGTCAAAGAATTCTTGAACTGCAATACCGATTGGTGCACCGCCACGCCAAATACCAACTATAAACTGTGGGCGGAAGCCACTATCGTAAACTTGTGATGCAAGACGAAATGAGTCTTCAAGTAATTGTTGTGCAGTGATAAAGACCTTATCAGACATATCATTTTCCTCTGGAATTAAATTAGTCGCGCAGTTTAAACTAAAAAATAGGATTCTGCACAATTTGTATGCTAAAAAAACAGATAAACAAGCCTTTTATGACGTAAATTATATAATTTTCAGATCTCATTAAGAAATCCCCATCATATTAGGCTACTCGAAAGATCTAAATCTACAGAAATATTGGTTCTATTGTTTGATAAGAGGCAAATTATGTTACGAATTTTACGATATCCGCCGGTCATCACGCTGTTATATATGTTAATGATGCTGTTAATTAGTTATTTATTGAGTAGTGTGAATGTTCACTTACCTGTTTTGCATTGGCTGGCTTTATTCATTGTCATTATCGCTATCTTGGTGGTTTTATCAGGAGGCTGGGCATTCAAAAAAGCCAATACAACCGTTGACCCAACTACCCCAGAGAAAACGTCTGTGCTAGTAAATACGGGTATCTATCGTTATTCGCGTAACCCCATGTATTTAGGCTTGCTTGGTTTGTTACTTGCTGAAGCCTCTGTATTAGGGAATTCATTATGCTTATTAGTGATCCCTTTTTATATCTACAGTATGAATAAGCGCTTTATTGAGCCGGAAGAGAAGGCATTAATGCGCATCTTTGGTTCACAGTTTGAAGCCTATAAAAATCAAGTTAGAAGGTGGTTATAAATAAAAGCAAGCTATGCTTTAAGTAATCACTTAAGGCATAGCTTATTAGTGATTACTCACTTACTTCGTTGTCGCACGTTTTTGCGTCTTGAAGCTGTTGTAAATTATCCAGTGTTGTTTCAGCAATGCTGGTTAATGCTTCTTTAGTTAAGAAAGCTTGATGGCCAGTAAAGATAACGTTATGACAAGCCGATAAGCGTCGGAAGGTATCGTCAGTAATAATTTCACTAGAATGGTCATTAAAAAACAGATGCTCTTCTTCCTCATAAACATCTAAACCTAACCCTCCAATACGCCCTGATTTTAACGCTTCAATGGCATCATGTGCATTCAACAAACCACCGCGACTAGTATTCACAATCACGACGCCTTTTTTCATTAAATCAAAGGTATTTTTATTTAATAGGTGTTTGTTATCGCTAGTTAATGGGCAGTGCAAGCTGATCACATCACTGTTTTTGAATAGGGTTGGGAAATCTACATATTCAGCGCCTAGTGCTTTGGCATGAGCAGAAGGGTAAGGGTCAGCAGCTAGAATTTTACAACCAAAGCCTTTAAAAATAGCCATGGTCGCAATACCAATCTTACCGGTGCCAATAATACCAACAGTTTTACCGTGCAGATTAAACCCAACTAGGCCTTCTAATGAAAAGTTAGCATCACGTGTGCGCTGGTAGGCTTTGTGAGTACGACGGTTTAATGTCATTAATAACGCAATGGTATGCTCTGCCACGGCTTCAGGTGAATAAGCGGGAACACGAACGATGGTTAAACCTAATTTTTTAGCGCAATCTAGATCGATATTATTAAAACCAGCACAACGCATCGCGATATATTTGATACCTAGCTCATGCAGTTGTACTAATACTTGTTCGCTTAAATCATCGTTTACGAAAGCGCAAACAGCATCATAGCCCGAAGCCAATGCCGCAGTTTGCTCGTTAAGTTGAGTATCAAAAAAATTAATACTCATGGAAGCTGAAATTAATGGTTCAAAGTGTTGAATATCATAACTACGAGAACTGAACATAGCGACTTTCATAAAAGGTAACTCCATGTTTAAGATAAAAATACTGTAATTTGATTATTGATTTGGCAAAAATATTGATTGGTTTTTCTGCTTTATCTCGATTGTACACTGTATACGTTATAACTTAACTATAGGGATGACTTTGTTAGCGGATAAATTTGTTTCATAATGAGCTAAATAGGGTGCAATAAATTTAGGACATTGACGGTCAAGTATTTTGGGTAATTAGAACCTTTTGAATCTTATTGAGTCACAGCTATTCTCGCAGTGTTGTATTTATCATATTCATCACTTTATTTTGTATCGGTTTCGGAGTCATCATGTCCAGATTAAGGCAGTTCGGTTTATCATTTTTATTGTTCTTTGGGTTAATCAACAGTGCTTTTGCACAAGCTCCTGAAACAGGTTGGATCACCAATTTTAATCATCTACCGGTAAAAGTGAATTTACAGTTAACCGGCCAAGTTGAAGAAAATACAGTGAATAGTATTTTAAATGTCAGTTTGGCGTCGGGGTGGAAAACCTATTGGCGCTCACCAGGTGAAGGTGGTGTTGCACCCACATTCGATTGGTCAACACAGTCTGCGAATATTAAGGATATAGATTGGTCATGGCCAACGCCTAAACGTTACCCTGTGTTAGGGGTTGAAACTGTTGGTTATAAAGATCAAATTCATTTTCCGATGCAAATCACTTTAGATGACCCGAATCAAATGAGTCGTTTAAAAGGTACTTTAACCTTAGCTTCTTGTACAACCATCTGTGTATTAACCGATTATGAGATTAATTTAACCTTTAATCCGCAACAATTAACCATTAACGATGATGTTGCTTTTGCTTACGCTCAGGCTGTGAGTAGTGTGCCCATTTTAGTTGATCAAGCAGCGATTGAAGCGCAAAAAAATAATGCCAATATTACTGAGATAAAGAGTGCATGGGATCAAGCTAATCAACAAGTAGTTGTACAATTATCACATCAACTAGATTGGCAGCAACCAGACCTTTTTATAGATAGTAGTGACTCTGAATTAGAGAATGTCTTTTTCTCAAAACCGGTTCTTGAAGTTGCAGGCAAACAAGTCACGGCTACCTTTGATGCAACCAGCTGGGGAGGTGAAGTCGATTTAAGTAATGCCCTGGTTAATATCACCGTGGTTGATACTGATGTGGCAGTGGAAGTGGCAACTACATTAGGTAGTGACCCTATTTCAAGCGCTGGGCAATCTATTTTTTCAATTTTTCTAATTGCCTTAGTGGGTGGTTTAATTCTGAATATTATGCCCTGTGTATTACCCGTTTTAGGGTTGAAATTAAGCTCAGTTTTAGGTGTAGATGGCAGTCAACGCTCGCAAATTCGTAAACAGTTCTTAGCTTCTAGTGTAGGTATTATCAGTTCGTTTTGGTTATTAGCATTATTTCTTTTAATACTAAAATTCTCAGGCGAAGCATTAGGCTGGGGAATTCAGTTCCAGAACCCTTATTTTATTGGCTTTATGGTCGTTGTTACAGCGTTGTTTACCGCCAATATGTTGGGCTTATTTGAAATCCAATTACCTTCTTCGATGCAAACTTGGTTAGCGACTAAAGGTGGACATAGTTATCTTGGCCATTATCTACAAGGTATGTTTGCTACCTTGTTAGCCACACCTTGTAGTGCACCCTTCTTAGGAACTGCTGTCGCTTTTGCTTTAGGTGCATCTCCTTGGCAATTATTTGCTATTTTCACGGCGTTAGGGATAGGCATGGCGCTCCCTTGGTTATTGATCGCTGTGTTCCCAAACATTGCAACATTAATGCCTAAACCAGGTAAATGGATGGGCACAGTCAAACTTATATTTGCGCTGCTTATTCTACTTACTTGTTTATGGTTAATTAGCCTATTAAGTAGTTTTATCGGTGTTACTTATACTGTGATGATTGCTTTGTTAATGGTGTTTATCTTTGCCATTTTAATTTGGAAAAAACACGGGAAACGCGTTTTTCTGATTAGCTTATTAAGTTTGTTCGTGGTGGTTTCCATAGCCTTTGTAGCGAATCATTTAACCGCTAAACATTGGGTTGACCCACTTCACGATGGAACACAATGGGTGCCTTTGGATACACAAGTGATTCAACAGGAAGTAGATAAAGGACATGTGGTATTTGTCGATGTGACAGCTAAGTGGTGTGTCACTTGTAAGGCGAATAAAATTGGGGTGTTATTACAAGATCCGGTTTCTAGCGAATTGCAAAAGCAAGATGTGATAGCGATGAGCGGTGATTGGACGGTGCGTGCTGATGATGTGACTGCCTATTTACAATCGTTTAATCGTTATGGTGTGCCTTTTAATATTGTTTATGGGCCAGCAGCACCTAACGGTATTGAGTTATCTACTATTTTAAATAGCGATGATGTGATGAAAGCGATCCAACAAGCAAAAGGTCAATAACATGACTGATGAAAATGTTAAAAAGCCTAAAAAAGGCTGGGGTAGTCACCTTAAGTCCGGTGCTATTTATATACTGCTAGCCTTCGCATTAGGTTGGGGTGTTGATTTATGGCGAGCTCAATCAATAGCATCAGGTAAAGCACCTGCATTAGTGGCAACTAGCGTGCAAGGTGAGCAGGTTGATTTGATTGCCATGAGCCAAGAAAAGCCAGTACTAGTCTATTTCTGGGCAACTTGGTGTAGTGTTTGTACGACAGTGTCACCTTCGGTGAACTTTGTTAGCGATGGTATGCAAGTGGTGAGTATTGCTTTGAGTTCAGGAAGTGAAGAGCGTGTACAACAATACCTGAATGCAAAAGATTATGATTTTACGGTACTAAATGATCCTAAAGCGGTGATCAGTCGAACTTGGGGCATTAGCTTAACACCCACTTTAATTGTGGTAGATAAAGGTGAAATTACTGCGGTAACCACTGGTTTTACTAGCCCATTTGGCATGTGGGCAAGAATGCTATTAAGTTAAGCGATATCTTTTAAAGTAAGGAAGTTGTTATTAAAAGCACTTCCTTACTTTTTCTTTTATTGTAATGGTTTAGCAAATACCTGTGTCCAATAATATTGATAGTCTGCATCGCTATTCACTGCGCAAGCTAGACCCATCTCCTGTGCATTTTCACTCATAATATTAATACAATGACCTTCACTTTCCATCCAACCATCTACTGCATCTTGCACTGACGTTTGACCGGCAGCGATATTCTCAGAAACGTAGCTCCACTCATAACCTTGTGCTGTGACTCTGGTACCAACTGTGCTGTCATCTAAACCGGTATGGCTAAAGAAATTATAGTTAGCCATATTTGAAGAATGCTCTTCTGCAGCCAAGGTTAATGCTGAACTCCAAGTGACGGCATCTACGGCAGGGTAAGTGGTCGCTCCACAGGTTTGTGACTCGGCTCGTAGTTGATTAATCAGAGTTAACGCTTCAATTAAGTTATCTTCGCAACTCATTGCGCTGTAATCGGTTGAATCTGTGGTTTCGTCAGTACTTGTTTCCGTTGAGTCTGTTTGCACTGCCGTGCTACTTGTATTGCTTGTTGCCTCTGCCTCTACTGTGCCGCTACTATTTGAAGAGCTACTGCCACAAGCAGTTAATGATAAGCCACAGCATAACAATGCTAACCAAGTTTTCATGATAATGTCCCTTTTAATATGTTTATGTATATCGCAGCAGTAGACCACAACTGTGAGTTGATAGTTCCATCAAAAAGTGAAATCAAAAGGGGGAAAGAGTTGCGTTGTATGTTAGTAACACACTCATAATAAATACCATGAGTGTGTTACTGGTTAAGGTGAGTTAGTCGCTTAACTTAGGTCCTGCTGAAAGTAATATTTTGCCTTCTTCTTTATCCGTGTAACGCGCAAAGTTATCAATAAATAGATGCGCTAATTTTTCAGCTTTATGGTCCCACTCTGCAGTATCTGCATAGGTATCTCGTGGATCTAAGATACTACTGTCTACATTAGGTAGGCTAGTAGGCACTTGTAAATTAAATAAAGGGATAGTCGTCACTTCCGCTTTTTCAATCGATCCATCTAAGATTGCATCAATAATGCCACGTGTATCTTGGATTGAAATACGTTTACCCGAACCATTCCAACCGGTATTTACTAAATAAGCTTCAGCGCCACAAGCTTCCATTCTTTTCACTAACTGTTGTGCGTATTGCGTTGGATGCAGGCTTAAAAAAGCAGCTCCAAAGCAAGCTGAGAATGTAGGTGTTGGTTCAGTAATACCACGCTCAGTACCAGCCAGTTTAGCGGTAAAGCCAGACAGGAAGTGGTATTGTGTTTGTGCTTTGGTTAACTTAGAAACAGGTGGTAATACACCAAATGCATCTGCAGTTAAAAAAATCACTTTTTTAGCGTGGCCACCTTTAGATATCGGTTTAACGATATTTTCAATATGGTCGATCGGGTAAGAAACGCGTCCATTTTCTGTTTTGCTGGCATCGTCATAATCGACTTGGCCTTGATCGTCGATCATGACGTTTTCTAACAGGGCGTTGCGTTTAATCGCACCAAAAATATCTGGCTCCGCCTCTTCGCTCAGACGAATTGTTTTAGCGTAGCAACCCCCTTCAAAGTTGAATACACCTTGGTCGTCCCAGCCATGTTCATCATCACCAATTAATGCGCGTTTTGGATCTGTGGATAAGGTGGTTTTGCCTGTGCCTGATAAACCGAAGAAGATAGCCGTATCTCCTGCCTCCCCGATATTAGCTGAGCAATGCATAGAAGCCATGCCATTTAACGGTAATAGGTAGTTCATCACCGAGAATAAGCCTTTTTTCATCTCTCCACCGTACCAAGTACCACCGATGATTTGTACTTTTTCGGTTAGGTTAAATGCAACAAAGTTTTCAGAGTTAAGCCCTTGTTGTTGCCAATTTGGATTATTCGTTTTAGAGCCATTCATCACTACAAAATCAGGTTCAAAATCTACCAACTCTTCCTCTGTAGGACGAATAAACATGTTTTTTACAAAATGAGCTTGCCATGCAACTTCCATAATAAAGCGAACCTTCAAGCGAGAATTTTCATTCGCACCGCAGTAAGCATCTACTACAAATAGTTTTTTATTAGAGAGTTGCTCTGTGACAATTTGCTTGAGTGCATTCCAAGTACTTTGATCAATAGCTTTATTATCATTCTTACCCTGGTCACTCCACCAAACCGTATCGCGAGTGGTGTCGTCTTTGACAATGTATTTGTCTTTAGGTGAACGCCCTGTAAATATGCCCGTATCAACAGCCACAGTTCCATTGCTTGTAATAATGCCTTTTTCATAGCCACTTAAAGACTCCGCAGTTTCTTCCGTAAACAGTGTTCCATAACTCGGATTGTATAAAATTTCCGAGATATTTGTGATGCCGTATTCTTTCAGTTTTGCAGTCGATAGTGGTGTTTGGGCCATGGTTTTTCCCCTTTATAGCCGATATTAATTTTATGAAAAAAATCTAATGTAACCATTCGGAGAGTAAGGGAATTATGCTGAGATAAGTGGGATCATTGTCTGATTTTTAGGCAAAAAAATGCCACGGAAAAATATCCATGGCAACTTTGTGACATCACACTTTTGTATGATAAATCAATGCTTTTGATTTGTAGAAGTGAAAAGGATTTGTAAATCTCTCTCTTTGAATGAATAGGTTGTTGCACAATACTCACAACGCATATCAATACTGTCTTGTTCTTCTAAAATATCTTTGATCTCTTCTTCATCTAACGAGGCTAATGAAGACAAGCAACGCTCTTTTGAACAACCACACACAAAGTTAATTGGTTGGGTCTCAAATAGGCGAACTTTTTCCTGATGATATAAGCGGAATAATAGATCATCATTTTGCAGTGTGTAGATCTCTTCTGCTTTAATTGTATTGGCTAATGCACATACATGTGCAAAATCTTCTTCATGGGTTTCGCTGTGTGCAGGTAAAGTTTGAATCAATAAACCAGCTGCTTGCACAGGAGTGCTAGCACTATCTGCAAATAGGCTTATTTTAGTCGCAAGCTGTTCAGATTGAACAAAGTAATCTTCTAAACAAGCGGCTAGCGTTGCTTTTTCTAATGCCACAATACCTTGGTAACGTTCGCCATTATCAGGGGTGATGGTGATCATTAGGTTGCCTTTACCAATTAATTCAGAAAAAGATAAACCAGTTGTATCGCCTTGATAACGTGCAGTACCACGGACTTCAAGGTTTTGGTTCGCATTAATAACTGCCATGCTTAATGGACCATCGCCCTGAATTTGAACTGCAATTTTACCTTTAAACTTTAATGTTGCAGTTAGCAGACTGGTTGCGATTAATAACTCTCCAATTGTATTGGCTACTTCTACTGGGTAGTCGTGATTAGTCACACACTCTTCAAAAGCTGCATGTGCCTGTGCGATTTCGCCACGAATCTCGAAGTCATCAAATAGGAAGCGTTGTAGTTGGTCTGTCATAAATTCTCTCAATATTTATAGGTGCAGCATTATTCAAAATTAGCTGTATTGCGTTGTGTTTTTGCCTGTATTAGTTCGCGGCGTTCTTTTTTATTAGGTTTTCGGTCCGGATGTGGTGCATTTTGTAAACTTAATTTGCGTAACATCTGGTGCTGCTCTCGCTTGCCAACACTTTTTTCAGTCTCTTGATAAAGTGTTTGTGCGATTGGCGCGCCTCGTCGATGCTCTGATAATTGCTCAACGACCACTTCGAATAAAAGTTCACCTTGACGAATCGATAAGATAGCGCCCACTTCAACGTTTTTACTGGCCTTACAGCGTTGCCCATTATAATGGACCTTGCCACCTTGTACCATATCTCGCGCTAAACTACGGGTTTTATAGAAACGTGCGGCCCATAGCCATTTATCTAGTCTAACAGTCTGTATTGTCATAAATTCTTAACTCAAAAAACGTATTTTAGTATAGTAAAAATGAGTGCATTGCTAAATTACTATTGCTTAGTGAACCATTATTAATATAAGTGTTCTCGGTTACTTTTAAAATATTTAGCCTATAAGGTAACTTACCTTACTGTGCAAAATGGTTAAAAAGTACTAAGTTATTTTAATTACTCACAGGGTACGCTTAATTAATGTGACCAGTGTCACTTAACAAGTGAGGCCAAAACTTGATAATTCAAGGCCAAGCTATGACATAATATTCGTTATAAACTTGTGACATAAAAACTTTTATAAAAGTGTTATCTTATCAACAGCTAAGCTTTTAACTTACAGCCTAAGTCTCATGAATATTGAAATTTTCTGCTAATTGTTATTTTATAAAGCGCTTCATTAGCATTAATATGATATCAATGATGTTTGATACTCAATAATTCAGTAATAGGATGAGAATATAGGCAATGATTTCCATACTACCCCAAATATTATTGGCAGTGATCTGTAGCTCGGTAGCTTACCAGTCTGCATTATTGACCTTATCTATCTATCCAGAGTCAGAAAGTAGCCATAATTGGACACCAACCACTGAAAGAAAAGTGAATGAGAGTAATAGATTAAGTACCCAAAAATTACAGGAACAAGCTATTTTTGGTCGTTATCAAGGGAAAAGCATCGTTTATCAACAAGAACAGATTGAAGCCCCTAAAACGCGTTTAAAACTTACCTTAGTTGGCATAGTTGCTGCCACCGACCCAAGACTTTCTAGTGTTATCATCGAATATAAGCGTTCTCAAGATAGTTATTTTATTGACTCTGAAATCCCTGGTACAGATGCAGTGGTCACGGAGATCTATCAAGACCGTATTATTATTAATGTGGATGGCGAAGAACAAACTTTGATTCTAGATGGCTTAGAAGAGGAAAACGAACGTTTAGCTAAGCTGGAAAAAGGCGAAGAAGTACGTGCTAAAAGATCCACGAGCAGCAATAAACGTAGTAGCCGCGCTTCAAAAGTAAAAGAGATCCCGTTAGATAGAGATGAGTTAGTCGATGACCCCGGTAAGTTGCTTGATTACGTGCGTATTTCGCCAGTAAGAGAAGGTGACCAAATTAAGGGATATCGTGTTAACCCAGGTAAGAATCCGGAGCTATTCGAAGAAGCCGGATTAAAAGCCGGTGATTTAGCGGTTGAATTAAATGGGGTGGATTTAACCGATATCACCCAAGCAGTAGGTTTAATGAAAGAATTTCCAACTATGACTGAGATGAGTTTAACAATTGACCGTGATGGTGAATTGAATGAATTATATTTTAGTATTCCATAATAATAATAAATAAAGTTTTAGTCGCTGAACTATTAATTGTCATAATATATTAATAGCGAGATTATAAGCAGAAGTAGCAAGCAATGAGGTTGTAATGATGTTAGGAATAAAGAAAAGACTGGTTAGCTTTTTGGGGGCTAGTGTTTTTGTTTTGTTTTCACAGTCTGCTGTAGTAGAAGCTGCAGAGTATTCTGCTAGTTTTAAAAATGCTGATTTAAATGAGTTTATTAATATTGTTGGTAAAAACTTAAATAAAACCATCATTTTAGACCCATCAGTACGCGGTAAAATTAATGTACGTAGTTATGACCTACTTAATGAAAGCCAATATTACCAATTCTTCTTAAATGTATTAGAAGTATATGGTTTTGCGATTGTTGAAATGGATAACGGCATCATTAAAGTCATTAAATCCAAAGATGCGAAGGTTGCTGCGATTCCGGTTATCGACGATGACAGTGAGTACAAAGGCGATGAGATGGTTACCCGTGTTGTACCTGTTATCAATGTATCAGTAAGAGAGCTTGCGCCTTTATTACGTCAATTAAATGATAGTGCTGGTGGCGGTAACGTGGTGCATTACGACCCTTCAAACGTTATTATGATCACTGGTCGTGCGGCGGTAGTAAATCGTTTAGTGAAAATTATTCATCGTGTGGATAAAGCCGGTGACCAAGAAGTGGATATTGTTAAGTTGCGATTTGCCAGTGCCCTCGACATGGTTAATATGATCAACTCTATTCAAGAAACCTCAACCAGCTCTAAAAGCAGTTCTACGAGTGTACTTAAACCACGTTTAGTCGCCGATGAAAGAACTAACTCAGTGATTGTGAGTGGTGAGCCAAGTACGCGAAGCCGTGTCATCAAACTGATCAAGTCTTTAGATAGTGAACTGAAAAATAACGGTAACACACGTGTTTTCTACCTTAAATATGCTGATGCAAAAGAAGTCGCTCAGGTATTAACAGGCGTTAGTAAAGGTCTAGAAGACCCTTCTTCGAAGAAATCGAGCAATAGTAGTAACGATTCTAATTTAAATATCCAAGCACATGAACCAACTAACTCGATCATCATTTCCGCACAACCTGCGTTAATGTCGTCATTAACTAGCATTATTCACCAGTTGGATATTCGCCGTGCGCAAGTGTTAGTGGAAGCTATTATTGTAGAAGTGTCTGAAGGTGACGGTGTTCGTTTAAATGTTCAATGGGGTAGTACTTCAGGTTTAGGTACTCAATTTAACGACAACGGTGCATCGCTAACTGATTTAGCGACGGGTGTATATGCCATTGATAATGATGAAGATGACTATGAAGATCTATCAAGTGCGTTATCTTCTATTTCAGGTGGTGTAGCCGGTTATGTGAACAGTGATTGGGCTGTGATTATTCAGGCATTAAGTTCTACCAGTACTTCAAATATCTTGGCAACACCGAGTATTACGACGCTTGATAATCAAGAAGCAAGCTTTATTGTTGGTGACGAAGTACCGGTATTAACAGGCTCTACATCGAGCACTTCTAACGATAATCCATTCCAGACCATTGAACGTAAAGAGGTTGGTATTAAGTTAAAAGTGACGCCTCAGATCAATGAAGGTGATTCGGTGCAAATGGTCATTGAACAAGAGGTATCAAGTATTCAAGGTCAAACGTCAGTGGATGTGGTGTTTGCTACACGTTCAGTGAAAACCTCTGTGTTAGCTAAATCAGGTGAAACCATTGTAATTGGTGGTTTAATCGATGAAGAAGTGAATGAGACGATAGATAAAGTGCCATGGTTAGGTGATATCCCATACCTTGGTGTGTTATTCCGTTCTACTCAAAGTTCTACTGAAAAACGCAATCTAATGGTGTTCTTACGTGCAACGATTATTCGTGACGATGAAACTATGATGCAACTCAGCCAACGTAAGTATGGCTTAATGCGTCAAATACAGCTGAGCCAAGGTGTTGATGGTGTTGCACTAATGCCTGAAACTGAGGTCCCACTGTTGCCACATTGGGGTGAGTCCGTTGAAATTGATCCAAGAACGTTTTTAAAGTCAGAGCGTGAAAGTAATCACGAGATTGATTTAGAAAAAGCGGATAAAGCGATATGAATAATGTGAGTGATGTCGATAGTGCATTAGATCCGGAGGTTGTAGAGTTTACACCTTCGGGGCAATTGCCTTTTACTTTCTCTAAAAAGCATGAATTGGTGATGTCCCACGACGGTCCGAATAGTACTTTGTGTTTTAAACAACCACCTTCAGTGGAGTTATTAGTCGAGGCAAGACGTGTGATAGGTCATGCTTTTAGTACCCAACAGGTGGACAATGAAACCTTTGATAGGTTAGTTGCGCGTGCTTATCAATCTTCTTCATTGGAAGCGCAGCAACTAATGGAAGATTTGGGGGCTGATGATTTCTTTACCCTAGCTGAAGAATTGCCTGCCGATGATGATTTACTAGAGGCCGAAGATGATGCGCCGATCATTAAGTTGATCAACGCTATGTTAGGTGAAGCGATTAAAGAAGAAGCATCGGATATTCATATTGAAACCTTTGAACAAACCTTGGTTATTCGCTTCCGTATCGATGGTGTTTTACGTGAAATACTAAAACCGCAACGCAAGTTAGCAGCGCTATTAGTCTCTCGTATTAAAGTAATGGCTAAATTGGATATTGCTGAAAAGCGTATTCCGCAGGATGGTCGTATTTCATTACGTATTGGTGGTCGTGCTGTTGATGTACGTGTATCAACCATGCCTGCGAGCCACGGTGAACGCGTAGTACTACGTTTATTGGATAAAAATGCCGTTAAGCTGGATTTATCTACGCTAGGAATGACGCCTAAAAACCATAAATTACTACAAAATTTAATTCATAAACCACACGGTATTATCTTAGTAACGGGCCCAACGGGTTCAGGTAAAAGTACCACGCTTTATGCAGGGTTATTAGAGATAAACTCGCGCGATAGGAACATTCTTACTGTTGAAGATCCTATTGAGTATGCCATCGATGGCATTGGTCAAACACAAGTTAATACCAAGGTAGATATGACCTTTGCACGTGGTTTACGTGCGATTTTACGTCAAGATCCTGATGTGGTGATGATTGGTGAAATCCGTGACTTAGAAACTGCAGAGATCGCCGTACAAGCCAGTTTAACTGGTCACTTAGTATTATCTACCTTACACACTAATACTGCAGTTGGTGCAGTAACTCGTTTACATGATATGGGTGTAGAGCCTTTCCTTTTATCATCGAGTATTCTAGGTGTGCTTGCGCAACGTTTAGTACGTCGTTTATGTCCACATTGTAAAGTTGCTCATTCTGCTACTGATTCTGAAAAAGTGATTTTAGGGAAAGCGGAAGATGAACAAGCGATTATTTATCGCCCTGACGGCTGTGTGCAATGTAATCACACTGGATATCGTGGACGTACCGGTATTCATGAGCTGTTAGTGGTCAATGAAGTAGTGCGTGAACTTGTCCATACTGGTGCAGGTGAACAGGCTATTGAGCGTGAAATTCGTAAAACCTCAGAAAGCATTCGCGACGATGGTATCCAGAAAGTAATGGCTGGTCTAACAACGTTAGAAGAGATTTTACGTGTAACAAGAGAGGATTAGTGTGGCTACTTTTTCTTATAAAGCGATAGACGCAAAAGGCAAACAGAAAAAAGGCACGCAAGAAGCTGATTCTGCACGTATGCTACGGCAGCAGTTACGTAATGCAGGCATGATGCCGCTAGAAGTGGAGGCGATTGCTGCAAAACGTAAAAAAGCTGGTAAAAGTTTTATTCAAACCAAGATAAAAACCACCGATTTAGCGCTTATTACCCGCCAGCTTTCTACTTTAGTGGCCTCATCGATTCCCATTGAAGAATCGTTACAAGCGGTTGCTGACCAATGCGATAAGCCAAAAATTAAAGATATGATTTCGGCGGTACGTGGTGGTGTTATCGAAGGTTATAGTCTAGCCGATAGTATGCGTAATTACCCGATGATCTTTGATAACCTGTTTTGTGCGATGGTGGCAGCGGGTGAAAAGTCTGGTCATTTAGAAAAAGTATTAGATAGACTCGCAGATTACGAAGAACAGCGCCAAGAGATGAAAAGCAAGATGATGCAGGCGTTGATCTACCCAATCGTATTAACGCTGGTGGCTATTTCAGTGGTGGCGATTCTATTAACTTCAGTGGTGCCACAAGTTGTTGGGCAATTCCAACATATGGGCGCTGACCTACCTGCCTCGACTAAATTTCTCATTGCTACCAGTGATGCACTGAGCGCTTATGGTTTGTATTTTGTTGGCTTGTGTATTATCGCCTTTTTATTATTTAAGCATTACTTACGAAAAGCTAAAAATCAGCTACGATTTGATCGTGCTCTGCTTAATTTTCCAGTTATTGGTAAAGTGGTGAATGAACTTAATACAGCACGTTTTGCCAGAACATTAAGCATTTTAAATAGCAGTTCAGTTCCCTTGCTTGAAGCCATGAGCATTGCTGGTAATGTATTAAGTAATCTACATATACGTTTAAAAGTAGGAGAGGCGGCTGAACGAGTCAGAGAAGGGACAAGTTTAGGGCGAGCATTAGCCAGTACGAAGCTGTTCCCACCTATGATGTTACATATGATTGCTAGTGGTGAGCGTAGCGGTGAGTTAGGTAATATGTTAGAACGTTCAGCAGATAATCAAGATAAACAGTTTTCGGCGCAAGTGACATTAGCATTAGGTTTGTTTGAGCCGGCATTAGTTATTTCCATGGCGGGTGTTGTGTTGTTTATTGTTGCCGCAATTTTACAACCAATATTAGCGCTTAATAATTTGGTATCAGGATAGCTGAACCATTTCTCAGAAAATAAAAAAGGACAAGAAAGTGAAAAAATCAACTTCAACGCAACAACAAAAAGGTTTTACTTTACTGGAGATCATGGTGGTTATCGTGATCCTAGGTGTATTAGCAGCTATGGTGGTACCTAATCTCATCGGTAACAAAGACAAAGCTGATATCCAAAAGGTGAAATCAGATATCGTTGCTTTAGAGAATTCTCTGGATATGTATAAGTTAGATAACAGCGTTTATCCAACAACAGACCAAGGCTTAGAAGCGTTAGTATCAGAGCCAAGCGTGTCACCAACACCACGTAATTACCGTGAAGATGGTTATATTAAACGTCTTCCACAAGACCCTTGGGGTAATGATTATGTCTTAAATAGCCCAGGTGAAAACGGCAAAATCGATATTCTATCTGTGGGTCTAGATGGTGAAGAGGGTACTGATGATGATATCGGTAACTGGAATTTACTTGATAAATAGTCACTAGGATTAAGTGCGCATGTTGCGACATCGCAATCGAGGCTTCACGCTATTAGAAGTCATGCTAGTACTGTTATTACTCGGTATGGTTTCTGTTAGCGTAGTGATGACTTTACCCAGTAGCGGCAGTACTACTGAAAGCACTGAATGGCATGCCCAACGTTTTACCACTTTGGTGCAGCTTGCTCAAGATCAGGCTCTTATTTTAAATACAGAGTTTGGTATTCAGTTTAATGAACAGGGTTATACCTTCACATCTTATGATGTAACCACTAAGCAGTGGATACCGATTGTTGATGAGCGTATTAAAGGCGATGTGACATTTCCTGATGATATGCTCGCTGAATTTGATTTATCCGGTAGTGTTTGGGGTGAATTAGAAGCAGTACAAAATAGTGCAACCGATGATTCATTTATTAGTGACTCTGAGCGTGTAAATATTGGTGAGGAAGAGCAGAGCACATTGCAACCTGTGATTTATATTATGGCGAGTGGCGAAGTGACTCCCTTTAGTTATACCTTCTTTAATACAGGTGATACTAGCCATGATGTCACCGTTAAGGTGTCCATGACCGGTGTGATCGATGTGATTAAAGAGTATGACGGTGAATAAAGCTAACGCTAAAAAAAGCATTCAACAGCAAGCGGGCATGACCTTATTAGAGGTGATGTTAGCCTTGGTTATTTTAGCGACTGCAGGGTTAGCTGTAATGCAGGCAGCTTCTGAATCCTTACGTAATCAGGACTATTTACAACAAAAAACCTTTGCCACCTGGATTGCTAGTAATCGCCTTGCTGAACTAAAAATAGAGGAAGAGTGGCCTGGTTTAAACTGGGAAGAAGAAGAGGTCGAGTTTGCTGGTGTAACATGGTATTTACGCTACAAAGGTGTGAAAACCAGCAATAATAGTTTTAGAGCATTAGATGTTGAAGTGAGTGATACAAAAGATGGTCAAGCATTGGGGTATATAAGGACTTATGTTGCACAATAAACAAGGTCAGCGTATCTCAAAAAATCAAGGTTTCACCTTAGTTGAAATCCTGGTCGCCATTGCTATTTTTGCCATGCTCAGCTTTGCTGCTTATCAGATATTGCAAGGTGTATTACGTAGCGGTGAAATAAGTCGTGAACATGATCAAAACTTAAAAGAGATCCAACGCGGCATGTTGTTGATAGAGCGGGATTTTGTGCAAATGGTTGCTAGAACATCGCGTACCGAAGGGACTGACGACGAAGATTTACAAGTTTTATATGCTGGAGATGGAATTCTAGATTCTGAATATGAAGGGATTGAGTTTAATCGTTTAGGCTGGTTTAACCCACTTAATTTATTACCTCGATCTAATGTGTTACGTGTTGGTTATCGTGTTCAAGATGGCCAGTTACAACGTTTATATTATTTACATCCGGATACTATTTCCGGTGAAGAGACTGAACAACAAGTTATTTTAAATGATGTGGAAGGGTTATCTTTTCGTTTTTGGGATGATACCTGGGTAACAACATGGTCATCCAACTCTGAATTACCAACGGGGATTGAGATCACCATCAACAGTAAACATTATGGCGAGCTAAGACGGGTATTTATCTTAGCGGCTAGTGAGGTCGGAGATTAATGTCAGCGCCGCATAAACAACAGGGCATCGCATTAATCACAGTACTAATGATCTTAGCGATCATGGTGACGGTTGCTTCTACCATGACGGGTAGAATGACCTCTAGTTTATTACGTACTGAGGGAGTGAACTACTCAGACAAAATTTATTGGTACGGGCAAGCTACGGTTGAATTCAGCCGAATGATTTTAGAAGATGATTTTGAAGACAGTGATATTGTGAGCTTAAATCAAACTTGGGCAACGCCAGATTTAGTGTTTCCCGTGGATGAAGGTCAAATCACCGGCAATATGGTGGACTTCAGAAGTTGCTTTAATGTCAATGCATTAGCAACTCAGGAAGACGATGATGAAGATGACGAACCATTAGCGGTTAGCCAATTAAAACGTTTGTTAGAAGAGTTAGATGTAGAAGAAGGTACCGCAGATACGATTGTTGAATCTGCGCGAGATTGGGTTGATAGCGATGATTCAGCAGATGAATCAGAAGGGGCTGAAGATCGTTATTACGAATCTTTGCAAGTACCACATTTAACCGCAAACAACTTAATGGTCGATATTTCAGAGTTACGTTCTGTGCAAGGTGTCACAGCGGAAATTTACGAAAACATTAAAGATTACTTATGTGCATTACCCACCTCTGAACAGTTGATTAATGTGAATACGGTCAGGCAAGATAAAGCGGCTTTATTATATTCGCTGTTTTCAGAAGATTTAGATTTTAGTGTGGAAGATTTTGAAGAGCTTATTGATGATAGACCTACCAGTGGTTGGGAATCGGTAGAGGAGTTCTTATCTGAAGATTTATTGGATGGAGAGTCAATTTCTGATGAAGAACAAGCGCAATTAAGTGTCACCAGTGATTATTTTCAATTTTATGGTGCAGCAGAATTTGACCAACGTGTAATAGTATTAAAGCTATTATTTAATATAGAGAGTGAAGAAGCCACCGAGATTCGATTCCAATATGCAGGGATAGATGAGTTGGTTGGCGCTGGAGAGGCTCAGTGAGTGAACAATTAATTATTCGCCTAGCAAGTGAAGCACATCAGACAATTCATTGGTTAATATGGTCTGAGAAAGAACAAGAAATTATTGCTTCTGGCGAATTAGATAATGCAGAAGCCTTAACCTTATTAACTGAAAAAGCACAAACACGTAAAGTCATTTGTTTAGCGCCGAGTGTTGATATTACCTTAAAGTCGGTAGCGATTAAGGGCAACTTTACACGTCAACTACAACAAGCCTTACCTTATATGCTTGAGGATGAGTTAGCCAGTGATGTAGATAAATTACATTTTTCTGTGTTGTCTAAAAAAGTCGATCAAATTGAAGTGGCTATCTGTTTTAAATCTAAAGTGCAACTTTGGTTAGATTGGTTAGAGGCCGCTGAAATATTCTGTCAGCGTTTAATTCCTGAAGCGCTAGCATTACCATCCGCAGATGAAACACAATGGCAAGCTTTACAACAAGGCAAGCAATGGTTGATTCGAGAAAGTGCTTTCCAGGCTTGGAGTTGTGAAGATGAAATGCTTGCCGATGTACTTGCCTTACGTTTACAACAAAATACACAACAAGTGATTCAAAGCTATAGCCCTCTGCCTGATATTCCAGTAGGACAATGGGTCGCAGCATCGCCTGTATTGCCTATGCAGCTGTTAAGTGAAGGCGCTATTCATAATCAGTCCAATTTATTAACGGGTGAATTTGCAGTACATAAAGAAAACCACTTACAGCTACATAAATGGAAAGGGGTAGCGGTTGCTGCCGGGATATTATTTGTAGTATTAGTGGTTAATCTATTTGTGAAAATAGAGCAGACTGAACAGCAAACCTTAGTGGTTAAATCACAGGTAGAAGATGTTTACCAAGCTGCTTTCCCTGAACAAGGTCGATTAAGATACAGCCGTATTAAAAAGCGATTAAAAACTCTCTTAGCAAGCACTAATGTTGATCAAGAAGAGACAGGCCTATTGATTATTTTAAATGACCTACTGCCTGCTTTAAAAGCGGTACCAAGTATCAATATTTCCAACTTAAAATACACCAGTAGAAATCAAGAGCTGAGCTTAACAATCAGTGCAAATAGTTTCCAAGCCTTTGAGCAATTCGCTGCTAATGTACCATCTCGTTATAATTTTGAGCAGGGAACGTTAGGTAATAATGCAGATCGTATCGCGGGTACAGTGACTGTGAGGGTTAAATAATGTTTGAACAAATTAAAGATTGGTGGGAAAGCATTAGCCAAAGAGAGCAACAACTTACCTTTATTTCTGCGGTTATTCTGTTTATTGCTTTTATCTACTTTATTGTGTGGCAACCCTTAGCGAACAACTTAGCGGCCAGCGAACAACAACTTAAGAACGCACAACAAAGCTTAGAATGGGTGAAAGTGAATGCTAATAAAGTGATCAGTGCTGGTGGAGTTAATCAAGACACAGGTAAAAGACAAACATTGTCACAACTCATCAATAGCAGTGCTAAACGTAACCAAATTAATATAACGCGTATTCAAAGTCGTAACGACACAGTGGATGTCTGGATAAATCAAATTGAATTTAACCAGTTTATTGATTGGATAACTAGCCTACAAAATCAGCATAAAGTGAAAATTAATAGTGCCGATTTAAGCCAAGACAAAGTGCAAGGTTTAGTAAAAATTAACCGTTTAACATTAAGTTATTAATAAAATTAAAGGCAGTCAATGAAAATCAAAATCGCCATTTTAGTCGTCTTAGTTTATCTCGCGACTTTAATTATTAAATTACCTGCTGCTTTAGTAGTGGGTTGGATCCCATTAAATGGCCTTAAGATAAAAAATGTCAGTGGCACGATCTGGCAAGGACAAGCACAAGAAGTAGAAGTAAATCGAAAATTAAGCTTCGATAACGTTAAATGGAACGTTAGTGTAATGGATTTATTAACATTAAATCTAGCTGGTGATGTCTCTTTTTATAACGGCCCTGACGCTATGTCTGGCAAAGGTTTTGTTAGTTATGGTCTATCGGGTACCAAAGCAAGCAATGTCATCTTAGACCTAACTGCAAAAGAGCTGCTGACATTATTGCCGATGCGTTTACCAGTGAAACTTGAAGGTAACTTATCTGCTGTGATTAAAGAAGTTGTTCAAGGTCAGCCTTATTGTCAACAACTGCAAGGTAATGTGTTGTGGCAGAATGCCGTTGTGAATAGCCAGTTAGGCAGAGTAAACCTTGATTCTCCAACAGTTGAGCTAGGTTGTGATGACGGCGATATAACCGCTTTTGTTAATCAACAGTCTGATGAATTAACAACTGCATTAGATATTACCTTAAGCGAGGCAGGTGTTTATAAGCTAAATGGAGAAATTCAGGGAACCGATAAATTAGCGCCTTCGGTAGCTAAGTCTCTTAATTGGATTGGTCCTAAAAATGCCAGTGGTGCAACCACAGTGACTTTTAGTGGCCAACTGTAGTTTGATTTAAGCGTGTTTTTGCAGATAACCTTAGTCGTTGAATAAAAATAACGTGATAGCTGGTATTTAACCATGTATGAATATACACTGTGTATGTTTACAGTTTATTAATGCGTGGAGATCCTAATGAAAGAGCTAACTAAACGCCAAGGCGAAGTTTTAGATGTAATTAAAGATCAAATAGCTAAGACAGGCATGCCACCAACGCGCGTGGAACTGGCAAAGATTCTTGGTTTTAAAAGTGCGAATGCTGCTGAAGAGCATTTAAAAGCACTGGCACGTAAAGGTGCGATTGAAATCTTATCGGGTACTTCTCGTGGTATTCGTGTTGTGACTGAGCACAAAGATAATGAAGTAGTAGTGGAAGGTTTACCATTAATTGGTAAAGTCGCTGCTGGTGAGCCTATATTGGCACAAGAACATGTTGAAACCCATTACGATGTAGATCCTTCATTATTTCACCCAACAGCGGATTTTCTATTACGTGTACAAGGTGAAAGTATGAAAGATATTGGTATTATGGATGGCGATCTATTAGCGGTACATAAAACTCAAAATATCAATAATGGCCAAGTAGTTGTTGCACGCGTTGAAGAAGATGTCACCGTAAAACGTTTTTATCGTGATGGAAAGCAAGTGACCTTAAAAGCAGAAAATAACTTGTTTGACCCGATTAAAGTGGACTTAGAATACCAAGCTTTTGATATTGAAGGTATTGCTGTAGGGGTTATTAGAACTGCAGATTGGATGTAACTATAAAAATCACCTTAAAGTTGGTGGTATAAATTGTTAAAAGAGAGAACAAATGAAACCTTTAATTATTGTATTTACTTGTATCATGATGGGGTTTTGTTTGTTATTCGGAGTGTTACAAGCAAGCGCTTTAAATACCAGTAGTCGCCTACCTTTTGTCACAGACAATAAAGCCTTAGTCTTAAATCAGTCTCACCCTGTTTTACCTGATTTTGCCTTTCAAAAAGCTGGGAAAGTAGCCTTTACAAATGCTTCTTTAAAAGGAAAATGGACGTTGTTTTTTGTTGGTTATACTTTTTGCCCTGATGTTTGCCCAACAACTTTAGCTAACCTAGATCGCGTTTATCCATTGCTACCCAATGATCCAGATAACACTACCCAAGTGGTGTTTGTATCAGTTGACCCCAACCGCGATAAAGCTGAGCAACTCGCCGATTATGTGAATTACTTTAACCCTAATTTTATTGGTGTCACAGGCACACATAAACAGTTATGGCCTTTTGTTACGCAACTTGGATTAATCTACAGTATTGTTGAAGAGAGTGAGCAAGATCAGTATTACTTAGTTGATCACAGTGCTTCTATTGTGCTGATAAATCCTGAAGGAGAGTTTCACGCTACCTTTAAATCAGTGCGTAATGAGCAGGGGATTAATCAGGTTGATATGGACTTAATGGTGGAAGACATTAAAAAGATTCAAGCGAGTTATCAACAAGGTAAAACAATTTAATAACTGTTTTATAGCCAGTAACCAGTAACCATTAACATTCGCTAATGGTTACCTGTCGGGATTTATAGCGATTTTGTCCAAAATAATGCGCTGCCATACTCTGGATCTAATTGGTAATCTGAAAAGCCTAGTGCCTCGTAAGCTTTACAAGCTACTTCATTACCACTTAATACTTCTAAGGTTATTTTACAACACTCACGAAACTTCGCTAACTCTTCAATTCGTTCAAATAAATGTTTGGTTAATCCATTGCCTCTATAATCAGAATGAACCACTACATCGTGAATATTAAACAGTGGTTTACAAGCAAAAGTAGAAAAGCCTTCAATAGCTGTTAATAAAGCAGCAGGTGTCTCGCCATCAAAAATCAATACAATAAACACATCTGTACGTTTCATTAAACTAGGCACTAAATTTTGTTTAGCGTAGTCACTAATATCTTTACCGCCACCCATAGGATCACTAGCATAGTGAGACATCAAACTAAGATATGCTTTAGCATGTTGAGGGTTGTTTAAGTCTGCAATAAGCGTTTTAGTTTCTAGCATAGTCATTCCTTTCATATTATTGATTGATGTAGGCAGTCTAACGAAAGCATTAGGTAGATACTAGAATAGTCGATCAATAAAGGGAGGTGATGCGGTGCACATCATACTCATCGCATCGCTTTATACGATTAAAGTTGAAATACTGATGATATGAAATGTTCAGAAACCACAATTAATGATGTTTAAATTTAATTATGATGTTAGACTTCTAGACATCTAAACGTTTATTTGTAGAGGAAACTAATATGCCAATTCGTATTCCAGACGATTTACCTGCATCGAGTATTTTAAAATCTGAGAACATCTTTACGATGTCCGAGACACGGGCAAGTCACCAAAATATCCGTCCGCTACGTGTATTAATTTTGAACTTAATGCCGAAAAAAATTGAAACAGAAACACAATTGATGCGTTTGTTGTCTAATACACCTTTGCAAGTTGATATTGAGTTATTGCGTGTAGATGCACGCGCTAGCCGTAATACGCCTCAAAAACATTTAGATAAGTTTTACGGCGACTTTGAGCGCCTTAAAGAACAAAAATGGGATGGTTTTATTATTACTGGCGCACCTCTAGGTACTATCCCCTTTGAAAATGTTTACTACTGGGAAAAGTTTACTGAAATTGTTGAGTGGTCTCGCCACAATGTTACCTCAACATTATTTTTATGTTGGGCGGCACAAGCGGCGTTAAAAATATTTTATGACCTGGATAAAGTGACACGCGATGATAAATTATCAGGCATTTATCCACATAAAACACATCACCATCAACATCCTTTAGTACGTGGTTTTGATGATGAGTTTTGGGCTCCTTTGTCACGTTACGCTGAGTTTGATAGCGCTGAAATTCAAGAAAAAACCGACCTAACGGTTTTTGCAGATGAAAAAGAAGCGGGTGTGTATTTAGCTGCTAGCCCAGATTGTCGTCAAGTGTATATTACGGGTCATCCTGAATATGATGCGAGTACTTTACATAATGAGTACTTGCGAGATTTAGAAGAAGGTTTAGAGCCTGAATTGCCGATAAATTATTATCCGCAAGATGATGCAAACCAACCGCCAAGAGCGATTTGGCGTAGTCATGGCAACCTCTTATATAGTAACTGGCTAAACTATTGTGTTTATCAGGTAACGCCATATGACCTAACAGATTTAACGTAGTGATAGGGTTATAAAGCTTACTTAAAAAAATTTTTTAAATTTATTTATTAAAAATACTAGCTAAATTGAAAACCCTTCCTATACTTATTTATGAGTAAGGGAGTTAACAGTTACATTTACTCTTGTGATAACAATCGTTGTTACAAAAACAGGTTCCTAGAGAGAGTTTGTTGTTTGTAATGGGCTTTCTAAAGACGTTAATAAAATAAATTTTTATAATTTAATCAAGAGATTATGGAGGTACAGTTATTTTTAATTATTACGCGTACCGGTGTATAAGCAATCAACTATTACTGAGTTGTTAATTTAAGGACTCATTGGCTCAAAGAGCATTCAAGTTGATTTTTATATGATTGATACCGGTTGTACTCATTGACACTGGAGGTTTGATTATTATTAAGTTTTTTGGTTTTTTTAAAAGCGAATATCAACACTAGGCGTTTCATTATTTAGCAAACGCATTGCCAACGGGCACCGTTCATATTTGCTTTTAATATAGATTGTGATTGGTAAACTCACAGTCATACACGTTCTTTACTACTTAAAAAAATTATTCAAAAGCGAGCTATCGTAATGGCTCGCTTTTTTTATATTTGCCTTTCCTTATACTAATCATGCTAACTAACTTATCTATTTTACTTGTTAAAATTACATCGAATAACTCAGTTCTTTTCCTGCGTAAAATTTAGAAAACATTATTTAATGTAATTGTTATTACAGCACCATCAAAATGAATATTCTTCACTTTTTATCTGTGTAATTGACCTTTATCAGCAAACAACTATCAAAAAATTCATAATTTATAACAGAATATTTCAAGATAGAAATGCCTTTAAAAGATTATGAGCTCAACTTCTATGCTATTATTTTCACTCATTTTTTATTCAGAATAAAAGAAACAGGGAACTCTATGTCGGTAAGTGATCGTAGTGCGATGATAAAAGCGCAATTAGAAAAACATATTCTTCTGATAGATGGTGGCATGGGCACCATGATCCAGGATCAGAAATTTGAAGAAGCTGATTTTCGCGGCGAACGCTTTAAAGAATGGAGCTGTGACTTAAAAGGTAATAATGATTTATTGGTGATCACACAACCTGAAGTGATTGCTAATATTCATCGTCAGTACTTAGATGCTGGCGCTGATATCCTAGAAACTAATACTTTCAATGCAACGACCATCGCCATGGCAGATTACGATATGCAATCTATCTCTGCTGAAATTAACTATGAAGCTGCGCGTATTGCGCGTCGTGTTGCCGATGAAAAAACCGATGAAATGCCTGACCGTCCACGTTTTGTTGCAGGTGTTTTAGGCCCAACTAACCGTACTTGTTCTATTTCTCCTGATGTGAACGATCCTGCTTTTCGTAACGTTAGCTTTGATGAACTAGTAACTGCTTACATTGAATCAACTAAAGCCTTGATTAAAGGTGGCAGTGATTTAATTCTGATTGAAACTATTTTTGATACCTTGAATGCTAAAGCCGCTGTTTTTGCAGTAGAAACCGTATTTGAAGAGCTAGGTTATAAATTGCCTGTGATGATTTCAGGGACGATCACCGATGCATCGGGTCGTACTTTATCGGGCCAAACTACAGAAGCATTTTACAACTCATTACGTCATGCAGAACCATTAACCTTTGGTTTGAACTGTGCTTTAGGTCCTGATGAGTTACGTCAATATGTGCAAGAGATGTCACGTATTTCAGAAACGTATGTGTCTGCTCATCCCAATGCCGGTTTACCTAATGCTTTTGGTGAATATGATTTAGAAGCGGATGAAATGGCGGTCCATATAAAAGAGTGGGCTGAAAGTGGTTTCCTTAATTTAGTGGGTGGTTGTTGTGGTACTACGCCTGCACATATTAAAGCGATGGCTGATGCCGTTGCTGGCGTTAAACCACGTGAGTTACCTGAAATAGAAGTAGCCTGTCGTTTAAGTGGTTTAGAAGCATTAACAATACGAGCTGATTCTCTTTTCCAAAACGTTGGTGAACGTACTAACGTAACGGGTTCGGCACGTTTTAAACGTTTAATTAAAGATGAGTTATACGATGAAGCCCTTGAGGTTGCATTGCATCAAGTGGAAGCTGGCGCTGATATTATTGATATCAATATGGATGAAGCGATGCTTGATTCATTATTTGCCATGAAACGTTTCTTAAACCTATGTGCCTCTGAACCTGATATTTCGCGCGTGCCGATTATGGTAGATTCTTCTAAATGGGAAATTTTAGAAGAAGGCCTTAAGTGCGTACAAGGTAAAGGTATTGTTAACTCTATCAGTATGAAAGAGGGTGTTGATAATTTTATCCATCAAGCCAAACTAATTCGTCGTTACGGTTTTGCTGTGATTGTCATGGCCTTTGATGAAGTTGGTCAGGCTGATACACGTGAACGTAAATATGAAATATGTGAACGTTCATACGATATTTTGGTTAACCAAGTAGGCTTTCCACCTGAAGATATTATCTTTGACCCTAATATTTTTGCCGTTGCAACTGGTATTGAAGAACATAATAACTATGCCGTTGATTTTATTGACGCGGTAAAAGACATTAAAGATAACCTACCACATGCGATGATTTCTGGTGGTGTTTCTAATGTATCTTTCTCCTTCCGTGGTAATAACCCAGTACGTGAAGCGATCCATGCAGTATTCCTGTATTACTGTTTTCAAAATGGTATGGACATGGGGATTGTTAATGCGGCCCAACTAGCCATTTATGACGATATTCCAAAAGAATTAAAAGATGCAGTGGAAGACGTGGTATTAAATCGTAATCCTAACGCCACTGATGCATTACTGGATATTGCTGAAAAATACCGTGGTGATGGTGCAGTAAAAGTCGATGACGGTAAAGCCCTTGAATGGCGAAACCTGCCAGTGAATGAACGTATTGCCCATGCGTTAGTTAAAGGTATTACTGAGTTTATTGAAGAAGATACCGAATTAGCCCGTCAAGCCTTTGATATGCCTATTGAAGTGATTGAAGGGCCGTTAATGGATGGAATGAATATCGTTGGTGATTTATTCGGCGAAGGTAAAATGTTTTTACCACAAGTGGTTAAATCAGCCCGTGTTATGAAACAAGCGGTTGCTTATTTAAACCCATTTATTGAAGCCACTAAAGCGGTTGGAGCAACCAATGGTAAAGTGGTGATGGCGACTGTAAAAGGTGATGTTCATGATATTGGTAAAAACATTGTAGGGGTTATTTTACAATGTAATAACTATGAGATCGTTGACCTGGGTGTAATGGTATCGACTGAAACTATTATTAAAACCGCGATTGCTGAAAAGGCTGATCTAATTGGTTTATCAGGTCTGATCACGCCGTCCTTAGATGAGATGGTATATGTTGCTAAAGAGATGCAACGTCAAGGTCTGAAGTTACCATTATTGATTGGTGGCGCAACAACCTCTAAAGCACATACCGCTGTGAAAATAGAACAAAACTACGATGAGCCTGTGGTTTATGTTTCTAACGCTTCTCGTGCCGTGGGTGTTTGTCAAAAACTATTAAGCCCCAAAAATAAACCTGAATTCGTTGAAAAATTAAATCAAGATTACCAGCGTGTACGTGAGCAGCATGCGAATAAACGCCCACGTAGTGCACCTATTGGATTGACGCAAGCACGTGCTAATTCAGCTAAACTTGATTGGGTTAATTATCAACCTAAAGTGCCTAATCAGTTAGGCGTGCAAGTGATTAAAAATATGTCGATCAATGTCTTACGCGAATATATTGATTGGACTCCATTCTTTATGACTTGGGGATTAGCAGGTAAATACCCGCGTATATTAAAAGATGAGGTTGTTGGTGAAGAGGCAACACGCTTATTTGCTGATGCATTAAAAATGTTAGATACAGTAGAAGCAGCTGGAGAAATTAGCGCATCGGGCATAGTAGGTATTTTTCCTGCAAATAGCGTCGGTGATGATATAGAAATCTACAGTGATGAAACACGTTCAACTGTGTTGCAAGTGAGTAATCAATTACGTCAGCAAACCGAGAAAAAAGCTCCGTTTGTTAACCATTCATTAGCTGATTATGTTGCTCCTAAATCAACCGGTGTGGCTGATTATATTGCTGCCTTTGCGGTAACAGGCGGGATTGGTGAGCGAGAAGTTGCTGATCGTTATAAAGCAGAGAATGATGACTATAATGCCATCCTAGTTCAGGCTGTATGTGATCGTTTAGCTGAGGCTTTTGCTGAGTATCTACATCAGAAAACGCGTAAAGAGTATTGGGGTTTTGCTGCCGATGAAACTTTAAATAATGATGATTTAATCCGAGAAAAATATCAAGGTATTCGTCCTGCCCCTGGTTACCCTGCTTGTCCTGAACATAGTGAAAAAGCAGTTATTTGGGATTTGATGAATGTAGAACAAAAGATTGGTATGCAGTTAACATCAAGTTATGCCATGTATCCAGGTGCCGCAGTATCGGGCTGGATCTTCTCTCATCCTGAAAGTCGTTACTTTGCTATTGCTGGTATTCAGCAAGACCAAGTAGAAGATTATGCGCAACGTAAAGGTTGGGATATGCAAACAGCAGAGCGATGGTTAGGACCCAACATCAATTAATAATATGTGATTTAATTCAGAAAAATGGCCTTTGGGTCATTTTTTTGTATTAAAAAATGACTCTAGGAACTAGTCACCTTTCTAAATTTATAATGCTAATTACAACAGTAATATACTTACTTATTG
>NZ_QOCB01000066.1 GCF_003318165.1 Psychromonas sp. B3M02 | reverse complement strand
TCTAGTATCTAGTATCTAGCCCCTCGCATCTCTCATCTAGCCCCTCTCATCTAGCCACTTAAATCTACCCCCTCGGCTCTAACAGCTGTACTAATAACTGCGCGGTTCTTTGTCCTCTGAACTCATTGACATCCAAGCTATATACGCAGAACACTTTTTTCACCGACAGATTAGGCCACACTTCAGGGTCAATATTAAAGGCAATGGCATCAATTAATTTCCCTTCATGCTCTAACATCATTTTAAGGTGTTTTAGACCAACGATACGTTGTTGTTTTAACTCGAATACACCATCAAAGACTGGTGCAGGAAAACCTTGTCCCCAAGGGCCTGCATCACGCAACTCTTGGGCGATACATAAGTCTAATTGATCCGGTGTTAACTGACCGTCAGATAAAATAACATTCTGTAATAGATGATCTTCTACTTGCTCTGCTAACACTTTATTTAAGGTGTCGTTAAATAGTGCGAAGTCTTTCTCCGACAAACTCAGGCCAGCAGCCATGGCATGACCACCAAACTTTAAAATGACACCGGGAATAGTTTTATCCACTACATCCAACATATCGCGAATATGCACACCAGGAATAGAGCGAGCTGAACCTTTAATTTCGCCGTCATTAGCGCGGGCAAAAGCAAAAGTAGGACGGTAATACCTTTCTTTAATACGTGAAGCCACCAGCCCTATCACACCTTGATGCCAATCGGCTTCAAATAAACATAAAGCTAAAGGTAAGTTAGCTTGGTCAATGGAGAGCTTTTGCAAGTTAGCAAGCGCTTCCTGTTGCATGCTTTGTTCTATCTCACGGCGCGACACATTTAAACCATCCAACTCTGTTGCTAAGGTATTAGCATGTAATGGGTCATCGCATAATAGCAGCTCAACACCATGGCTCATCTCATCTAAACGCCCTGCAGCATTAAGTCTTGGGCCTAATGAAAAACCTAAATCGCTAGCCACCAGCTGTTGTTGATTACGTTTAGCAACTTGTATTAATGCACTAATACCAGGACGGCAATATCCCGCTCTAATACGGGCTAAGCCTTGATGCACTAAAGTACGGTTATTACCGTCTAATTTCACCACATCAGCGACTGTGCCTAATGCGACTATGTCTAAGAAGTTAGCCAAGTTAGGCGCAGGGAATTGTGTAAAACAGCCTTTTTCTTGCATTAATGAGCGTAACGCTAGCATTACATAAAAGGCTACACCCACACCGGCTAAGTTTTTACTCGGGAAATCACACCCTACTTGATTAGGGTTAACAATGGCATCGGCAATCGGAGTTTCTTCGCCGGGTAAGTGATGATCGGTAACTAATACTTTTAATCCACATTGTTTAGCATGAGCGACACCGCTGATACTAGAAATTCCGTTATCCACTGTCATTAACAGTTCAGCGCCCTGCTGCACTGCTAAATCAACAATCTCTGGACTTAAGCCATAGCCGTAATCAAAACGGTTAGGTACAAGGTAATCAACTTGTTGGAACCCTAACGCACGTAATGACAATACGCTTAATGCGGTACTGGTTGCACCATCGGCATCAAAGTCGCCAACAATAATAATTTTTTGCTGACTCAAATAGGCTTGATATAACAAATCACAGGCATCATCCATCCCTTTTAATTGGCTGGCATGAATTAAGGTTTTAGTGCTGTTATCTAGCTCGGCATTCTCAGTGATACCACGGCTCGCATAGAGCTTGGTTAACAAAGGGGAGCAGGATAATGACAATATACTATCGTCACACTGAAGTGGGCGTTGTTGGACTTGTGTTTTGTTGATTTCTGAAGACATAAAAACTGCATGATAAGGAATTATCAATGCAGTTTACAAATAGCCGCTGTACTAGTCTATTTTTTTTGTTCTAATACTTGCAGTAAACGGTCTGGTGGTAAGTAACCCGGCATAGCCGTACCGTCTTCTAAGAAGATAGTCGGTGTACCAGTAATACCTAATGCAACACCCAAATCATATTGTTCTTTAACTGTATTATCACAAGTAACAGGTTCAATGTTACGACGTTTTTTAGCGTCATCCATCGCCCCTTTTGGATCATCAGAACACCATACCGATACCATTGTATGGTAAGCATTTGAGTTAACACCACCACGAGGGAAAGCTAGGTAACGCACTGTAATACCTAGGTCATTGTACTCTTGCATTTGTGAATGCAATTTCTGACAGTAAGCACAACTGGTATCAGAAAATACGGTGATCACGTGCTTTTCATCATCTGCTTTATAGATGATCATATCTTTTTCGAAGTCTTTAATTTTTGCAAAATGTTCAGCAGTATTTGCTTTACGCACTTCAGCCACTTTAGCGCTGGTTAAGTTATTCATGCCATTATCTAAGTCATAGATATCGCCATTTAATAAAAACTGTCCATTTTCACTAATGTAATAGATAGCCCCTTGGCTAACAATTTCATATAAACCTTTTACAGGCGACTCATCGATAGAATCCACTTCTACTTTTAATGATTGTAACTTTTTAGTAAGCAGTTCATTTACTTCTGGTGAAATAGCCGCAAAGCTATTGGTGCTAAGTAACACCCCAGCAAGTAATGCACCTACACTTTTTTTAACGTTCAATATGGACATCATGACCCCTGAAAAATTAAATTAATGACGATTGATTATGCCTATCTTGCTGACTAATGTGAATGCCTTTATATCTCATATTAGCCTCTGTGATAAATCATCTATGCCTGACTTTAGTATAAGAACAATGTTAACTAAGCACGAGGATGATGTTCTTCATGTAATAGTTTTAATCTATCTTTGGCAATATGGGTATATATTTGCGTAGTTGATAAATCACTATGTCCTAATAGCATCTGTACGACACGTAAGTCAGCACCATAGTTCAATAGGTGTGTGGCAAAAGCATGACGCAATACATGTGGCGATAAAGCCTCTTTATCGATACCTGCTAATTGCGCATAATGTTTAATACGATGCCAAAAGGTTTGTCTTACCATTTGTGTGCCACGGCGACTTGGAAACAACACATCACTACTTTGCCCTGATAATAACGCTGAACGCATCTCTTCGATATAACGCTCTAACCAATGTATAGACTCTTCACCCAAGGGTACTAATCTCGTTTTGTTACCTTTACCAGTAATTCTGATCACACCTTGTTTTAGGTTGATCTCTTCCATGGTCAACCCTACTAATTCCGTAACACGTAACCCTGTCGCATATAACACTTCAAGCATTGCTTTGTCCCTGAATTGAATAGGGTCATCTAATTCCGGTGCGGCTAGCAATGCATCCACTTCCGATTCAGATAATGATTTAGGTAAAGGTTTTACGATTTTAGGACTTTCTAGTTTGGCACTCGGATCATCTTCGCGAATTTTTTCACGACATAAATATTGATAATAACGACGTACTGCACTCATTAAACGAGCAGTAGAGGTACTTTTATAATCAATCTCACCTTTTAATCTATTTTCAAAGTAATCACTGAGTTGACGCTCACTGGCTTCAGTTAATGTGGTGTTTTTAGAGACTAAATACAACTCCACTAAAGAGAGGTCATGACGATATGAATCCAGCGTATTTTTAGACAACCCACGCTCTAACCAGAGTGAATCTAAAAATTGTTCGATGCTTAATACTTCCATTCTAACGGCCTTAACGGTAAATTAGCGCCTCTTTTATTTTTCTTCAAAAGGTCGCATATGAAAATCGGTTTATTTTATGGCTCTAGCACTTGTTACACAGAAATCGCTGCAGAAAAAATTCAAGCAGAGCTAGGCGAATCATTAGTGGACCTATTTAACATAAAAGATGAGGGGTTAAGCAAGATAAATGATTACGATATTGTCATTTTGGGCATTTCCACTTGGGATTTTGGCGAGCTTCAGGAAGATTGGGGCAAGTTATGGGATCAAATTGATGGTTTAACCGTCAATGGTAAAATTGTCGCTATTTTTGGCTTAGGTGATCAAGATGGATACAGCGAGTGGTTTGTGGACGCGGTGGGTATGCTGCATGATAAATTATTACCACAACAACCTAAGTTTATCGGCTACTGGCCAGTTGAAGGTTACCAGTTTGATGCGTCTAAAGCGCTTACCAAAGATGGTCAATACTTTGTGGGTTTAGCCTTAGATGAAGATACACAATACGAACTAAGCGACCAACGTATTAGTGAGTGGTGTTTACAGATATTAGAAGAGATGCAAGAGTTGCTATAAAATATCTGTTACTCCTATTCTGTAATAGAGATACAAATTATCAATTAACAGCGCGATTCACTATAAAGCAACAAACCCCGTAAATAACTGCGCTGTTAACTTATTCCCATATCACCAATAAAGTATTAACTTTCTATTTTTCAATAGCTTTACTATTTCAACCATTGCAAAATTTCATATTGCCTAACCCATTTCTAGTATTAAATTAAACCTATCTGTACAACATCTCTTTACAGTTATCTGACCTTATTATCATCGTTATCTGATTTTTATGTAATTAAATTTCAATACTGTAACTCTTCTGATCCAGATCAATCGTCTTCCTCTGACTTTGTTTAAGCTACAAATATTAAATTTATTACAAATATTTAACCTTATTACAGTGCTCAGCACGATTAAAAAATTTTAAATTAAACCAGAGTACAGGAGTACCTCCTCAATGCCAAAAGACAACAAAAGTAAAAGCTACCAAGACCTGCACAGGCCAGCCAGCGAGTTTGCCTCAAGAGCAGATTACTTGAATCATGAATTACAAATCATGAAACCACGCCGTTTCGGGTTAAACCTACCAGGCCGAGACTTTAATTTTGAATGGGAAGATCTTGTACCAGCAGTCGCAGGTACTATTGGCATCATCGCCATGTACTCAGCGGTAATGATGTCATGGGCTGATGGTCTTACTGAGCAATGGGCACATATCACCCTAGGTAAAGACTTTGCCATTGAAGTAGCACGCGTAGAGATGCTTATTCCAGCTTTTCTATTTTGTATTGTTGCCTCTGGTTTTGTAAACCCTAAAGCTAATCTAGCGGGTAACCACGGGCCAATGATCCCACTAATCGGTGCCATTGCACTTGCAGGTGCTCACCCACTAGCATTAGCTATTTTGTTAGGTATTTTCGGATTATTACTGAGTTACTTCAAAGGTGGATCTAAACTGGTTAACCTGACCAGTGAAGGGGTTGCTGGCGGCCTACTGGTCTTTTTAGGTTTTACAGGGGCATTCAGTCAAATCGGACAAATTCAAAGTTGGGCAAAGGGTTTAGAGTCGGCAGACGTCGCAGCAGGTAGCATGGGCTATATTGGTTTAATCGTACTAGCAGCTAATATCGTGTTGTATGCCATTCTTGCTAAAATCAATAAACGTTGGTTAGCGATTCCAGCTTGTGCCGTCACAGGTTTATTAATCGCATTAGCCTTTGGTGCAGGGTTTGATCTTATTTTTGAAACAGAAATGGGCTTACCTAATTTAAACCCTGTTTATTGGTGGGGAAGTACAACTGAAGGTTGGATGTTAGGTTTACCTAACCTTGAACACTTTATTGCCTCGTTACCTTTTGCCATCTTAGCCGTGGCGATGTGGTCACCAGACTTTTTAGGTCACCGTATATTCCAAGAATTAAACTACCCAAAAAATACAGAAGAAGTATTAATGGATGTGGATGACACCATGACCATGTGTTCTGTTCGTCAAATGGTTGGTACAGCAGTGGGTGGTGGTAATATCACCTCTTCATGGGGAACTTACATGATCCCAGCTGCGATTGCTAAACGCCCTATTCCTGCAGGATCTATTATCTTAGGTAGCTTGGTAATGTTAATCGCATTTTTAGGATTCCCGATGGATATAGCAGTTTGGCCGCCAGTAATGCGTATTGCGCTATTAGTCGGTGTTTTCCTACCATTATTAGAAGCAGGTATGCAGATGATTAAAAATACAAAAGACTCTCAAGCAGCAGGTATTTGTATCTTTACTGCTGCGGTGTTTAACCCGGTATTAGCTTGGGCACTCACCATGTTACTGGATAATAATGGTTTAATTGGTGATAAAGAGCGCGCTAAACGTTTATCATTTTTAGATAAAGTCATTATTCCAGGGTCAGTATTAATCGTGTGCTTTATTGCGATGGTAGCTGTGGGTATGTTCGAAAAACAATATGGTTTACCAGCTTTACTATAAAGTTCATTAACTAGATTTCTCTAACTAGATACAGAAAAGGCGCTATTAAGCGCCTTTTTCATCTTTAACGTTTATTCATTTCTAAAGCAATGTTAACCATTATTTACAGCTTTTTAATATCTGCTACTAAATCTGTAGATATCTGCTGCAATGATTTCAATAACTCATCCTGATCAAGAGGGTTTACAGTGGAAATATGAAAGTGACTGGTAAACACTGTACCGCCAATATCGGGTACACCAATACGATTACATTCCATGTTTTGTAGTTGCAGATCATAATCATTTAATACCGCTGAGATATCTTTCACTAGCCCTAATCTATCTTTAGCATCAATGGATAGATTAAATCGTGTCACTTGATCTTCTACTATAGGCGGCAGTTCCATCCAAGTGACCGTTAACCCTAATTGCTTAATATCATCAATCAGTTGTTTAAGGTGTTGCGGATCAAGTTCGACTTTAATTAATCCTGCCATCTGGTTATCTATATGGTTAATTTTACTGTTTAACCACTTACCCTCTAATGCGTGTGTTTTCTCAGATAACATATTCACCAAATTAACATGGTACTCGCCAGTAATGGTCAATAAAATTTGATTGCTCATAGGATTTAGCTCCTTTAGTTTTATTTAAACAGTAGGTTTATTCACCATTATCAATCCTAAATCCCACTATTTCCCTGACCTTAAGCATAAAAACCTAATATTTTATCTACCCATCTGGTTTATCGAACTCCTCTTCACTCTCCTATACAACACTTTTGATATAAAGAACTCACCTCTTTATAACTTGGGCAATACATTTTAAAAAAGAAAACTGTAATTTTATTACAAGTTCACTAACAAGTTGATGTGAATCAATTTTTGAAAAAGCACCTTTGTTAAAATAATAACCAATCCATCACGGGGGTAACTTCTAAGATGCAAACAGGCAACAGAACAGACAAGCTTTTAGCTTATCAAATGACCAATCAAGACAGCGCAGCTGCTGACTCAACTCGCCAGCATTTTTTATCTAACTCTTATATTGCGCTGATGTTAAAGCCACTTAATGTTCTGTTATTCACCATAATTTGCATTGCCCTAGGACAAACAAATTCTAACTATTTTTTTAATCACTAACGGTAAAGGTAAAGCTTTATGACTAAATTAAACGAAGCATTTGAATCAGCATGGGAAGGTTTTGCAGGCGAAGCTTGGAAAACTGAAGTAAACGTGCGCGATTTCATTCAACAAAACTACACACCATTTGAAGGTGATGAAAGTTTTCTAGCAGATGCAACCAAAGCGACTGATGAGCTTTGGGAAAATGTAATGGTAGGTATTAAACAGGAAAACGCAACGCATGCACCTGTTGATTTCGATACGGACGTGGTTTCTACTATTACCGCACATGACGCTGGCTACATTAATAAAGACCTAGAAACGATTGTTGGTTTACAAACTGAAAAACCATTAAAACGTGCGCTTATCCCGAATGGTGGTATTCGTATGATCGATGGCTCTTGTAAAGTGTACGGTAAAGAACTAGATGACGGCATTCGTACTATCTACTCTGAATACCGCAAAACACATAACCAAGGTGTTTTCGATGTGTACACAGGTGATATTCTTAAATGTCGTAAATCTGGCGTACTAACAGGTTTACCTGATGCATACGGTCGTGGTCGTATCATTGGTGACTACCGTCGCGTTGCGTTATACGGTATCGACTTCCTAATGGCAGAAAAAGCGGCACAACATAAAAGCTTAGAAGCAGAACTAATCGCAGGTACTTCATTAGAAGATACAATGAAACTGCGTGAAGAGATTTTTGAGCAATACCGTGCACTTGACCAAATGAAAGTAATGGCGGCTAAATACGGCGCTGATATTTCAGGTCCAGCAACCAGCGCTCAAGAAGCAATTCAATGGACTTACTTTGGTTACCTAGCTGCAATCAAATCACAAAATGGCGCGGCGATGTCATTTGGTCGTACCGCTTCATTCTTAGATATTTTCATTGAGAAAGATTTACAAGCTGGCGTGATCACAGAAACAGATGCACAAGAATTAATTGACCACCTAGTAATGAAACTACGTATGGTACGTTTCCTACGTACACCTGAATACGATGATCTATTCTCTGGTGACCCAATCTGGGCAACAGAATCAATTGGTGGTATGGGTGTTGATGGTCGTACATTAGTTACTAAAAACAGCTTCCGTTTCTTACATACTCAATACACTATGGGCCCATCTCCAGAGCCAAACATTACTGTATTATGGTCTGAAGACTTACCAATTAACTTCAAAAAATACTGTGCAAAAGTATCTATCGATACATCATCTATTCAATATGAAAACGATGATCTAATGCGTACTGACTTTGATAACGATGATTACGCAATCGCATGTTGTGTGTCACCAATGATTGTTGGTAAACAGATGCAATTCTTCGGTGCACGTGCCAACTTAGCAAAAACACTTCTGTACGCAATTAACGGTGGTGTTGATGAAAAATCAAAAGCACAGGTTGGTCCTAAAACATTACCAGCTATTACTAGTGAAGTATTAGATTACAATGAAGTTTACTCAAACCTTGACCACTTCATGGATTGGTTAGCAGAGCAATACGTGACAGCATTAAACTGTATTCACTACATGCACGACAAATACAGCTACGAAGCATCACTAATGGCACTTCATGACCGTGACGTTTCACGCACTATGGCTTGTGGTATTGCGGGTCTATCAATTGCAGCGGATTCATTAGCAGCGATTAAATATGCAAAAGTGCGTCCTATTCGTGATGAAGATGGTATTGCAACTGACTTTGATATCGAGGGTGATTACCCTAAATTTGGTAACAACGACCCACGTGTTGATGACATTGCATGTGAACTAGTTGAAACCTTTATGAAGAAAATCAAATCACGTCCAATGTACCGTAATGCACGTGCAACACAGTCAATTCTTACTATTACATCTAATGTTGTATACGGTAAGAAAACAGGTAATACACCAGACGGTCGCCGTGCAGGTATGCCATTTGCACCAGGTGCAAACCCAATGCATGGACGTGATGAAAAAGGTGCAGTAGCATCATTAACATCAGTATCTAAACTACCGTTTGCTTACGCACAGGATGGTATCTCTTACACATTCTCTATCGTACCAAACGCACTAGGTAAAACTGATGATTCACAAAAATCAAACCTAGCAGGTTTAATGGATGGTTACTTTAAACACACACCAGAGATTGAAGGTGGCCAACACTTAAATGTTAACGTGATGAACCGAGACATGTTGTTAGATGCGATGGAAAATCCAGATAAATACCCACAATTAACAATTCGTGTATCTGGTTATGCAGTTCGCTTTAACTCATTAACTGCAGAGCAAAAACAGGACGTTATTACACGTACCTTTACTGCTAGCCTGTAACTCTCAATTTGTGGAGAGAAAAATAATAGGTTAACGTTTCAAAGGTTTCACCTTAATGGGTGAAGCCTTTATTTTTATCACCAAACAATTAATTATTTACCTGTTCTTTTAACTAATACCCTTTATATTAAAAAAATGGATTGGTATTAATAAAAGTACATATAAATAATTTATTTTCAGAGGTAACTTTATGCCAGTGACTGGTCGAGTACATTCAATTGAAACCTGTGGCACCGTTGACGGCCCAGGCATTCGCTTTATCATCTTTTTGCAAGGCTGCTTAATGCGTTGTCAGTATTGTCATAACCGAGATACTTGGGATACCGAAGGCGGTAAAGAGATGACGGTTGATGAGTTGATGAAAGAGTTATTACAGTACCGCCACTTTATGAATGCATCGGGCGGTGGTATCACTATTTCCGGTGGTGAAGCTATGCTACAACCTGAATTTGTACAAGCTATGTTTGAAGCTTGCCGCTTAGAAGGCATTCATACCTGTTTAGACACCAATGGTTTTGTCCGTAAAATTGATGATAGAACTAAAAAAATCCTAGACAGCACTGACCTTGTACTTTTAGATATAAAACAAATGGATAACAAAAAACATATCGACCTAACTCATGTCAGTAATAAATATACCTTAGAGTTTGCTCAATATTTAGCAGACCATAATCAAGCCGTGTATTTACGTTATGTGGTTGTGCCAGGTATTACCGATAGCCTTGAGGATGCACATGCATTAGGTAAATTCATTCAACCCATGAAAAACATAGAGAAGATCGAAATGTTGCCTTACCACGAACTAGGTCGACATAAATGGATTGAAATGGGCGAAATATACCCGTTAGAAGGTGTGCAACCACCAACAAAAGAGGTAATGACAGCGGTACAACAAGTGCTATTGGAATATCACCCTAGTGTCATTTTTTAACAAAATAACCACCAAGAATAATCCCCTATTTTTATCTCACTTGTTAAGGCAGTTTATACTGCCTTTATGTTAAGCTTAGCTTTTTTGATTGAGCAGTAACATTATGACCTCTTTTATTTGCCCGCTTTGCCAAACACCTTTTAAACAAACTAATAACACTCAGGTTTGTGAAAATAACCATCACTTTGATATTGCAAAAGAAGGTTATTTAAATCTATTGCCAGTGCAATCTAAAGGCTCTAAAAATCCCGGTGATAATCAAGAGATGATGATGGCAAGACGTGCCTTTCTTAATACTCATGGTTACTTACCTTTAGCCAATAAAGTTGCTGAGATCAGTGCGCAATATTTAACGAATAGCGAGCAAGCACGTATTTTAGACCTTGGGTGCGGGGAAGGTTATTACACCAATATCATCAAAGAAAAACTGCCAAAGGATGAGGTGTGCGGTGTCGATATCTCTAAAGTCGCGGTTCGTTATGCTGCAAAACGCTATAAAAACATCGATTTTTGTGTGGCTAGTGCTTACCAAATCCCCCTAGCTGATGACACATTAGACCTAATGATCCGCATCTATGCGCCTTCAAAAGCGGAAGAGTTACAACGATTAATCAAAAAAAGCTGTTATTTAATTACAGTAACACCTGCGCCACGTCACTTATATCAGCTAAGAGAAGTGATTTATGAGCAAATAAATGAGCATGCGGAAGAAAATGAGGCAGTTGAAGGCTTTACTAAAATAGATAAAATTGACTTAAATTACACCTTGGAAATTGAAAATCCACAGCAATTAAAAGATTTAATTAATATGACGCCATTTGCTTGGAAGTTCACTAAAGAGAAATTAGCAGAACTTCTTGCACAGCAAAAATGGCAAATTGAATGCGATTTTAATATTGAAATATTTCAAAAAGATTAAATTAACTCATTATTATAGAGAAAATTATCGCCACCTTTTTTAAACCCTCTGTTAAGCAATTTTGCTAGGTCAATAAAGCGTGGTTTATCCAGCATCACTTGTTGACCTGGTTGCTTTCCATTTAACACTTCAATAATTTCTACATACCAAGCAAACAGTGATGGCGACAGGGTTTGTTGAGATCTTTTTCCTAACCATAATAAACAATGAATAGGTAAACCAATTAAAAATAGAATAAAAGTAGCAGTACTCGGCCAAGAGAAGTAAACCGGAAATATGATATAAAGCGAAGCAACTAAAACAATAAAAACAGGAAATATTTTTATTAATAGTTGTGTATAGCAAACCATTTTACTGTCAATAAACAAGGAATATAGGCAAGCTTGTTTAGGCCAAGTTTTTAAATAATGTTCACCTTTTTTTACTAAATCAAAAAATCCAAACAATGCAATTCTCCTTAAAAAAGATTAGACATATATCCCAAAAATAACATTTCGCTTAATCGAACAAAAAATATCCAACCATTGATTGATTTCGGATAGTTTTTAGCAAATTGTTATTTGTAATTTTATTACATACAGGTAAAATTACCAATATAACTTAATATGAGCAAGGTCAACCAATACTGAGTACTAATTAAGTTGTCCCTAATCATTATATACTAGCTTAATATCGGGCCTTGGTTTGATATTTTTTGTTAATTCTTTACTGAATGGAATTTTTTCATGAGCAATAAATTAGTCCTTGTACTTAACTGTGGTAGTTCTTCGCTTAAATTTGCTGTTATTAACGCAAACAATGGTGATGAAATCATCAGTGGCTTAGCAGAATGTTTTAACCTTCCTGATGCGCGCATCAAATGGAAATTTGATGGCAAGAAGGAGTCAGCTAAACTTCCTGAAAACAGTGCTCACTCTGCAGCGATTAGTTTCATCGTAGAAGAGATCATCAAGAAAATTGAAGGTCTGGCAGAGCAATTTATTGCTGTTGGACATCGTATCGTTCACGGTGGTGAAAAATTCACTCAATCAGTGATCATCGATGACGTAGTATTAGAAGGTATTGAAGAGTGTGCATCACTTGCACCACTACACAACCCAGCTCACATTTTAGGTATTAAAGCGGCACAAGAAGCATTCCCAACTTTACAACAAGTTGCTGTATTTGACACTGCATTCCACCAAACAATGCCAGCAAAAGCTTTCTTATACGCTTTACCTTACAACCTATACAAAGAATCTCATATCCGTCGTTACGGTATGCACGGTACTAGTCACCTATTTGTAACTGGCGAAGCTGCTAAAGTATTAAACAAACCTGTGTCTGAAACTAACATTATCTCTGCTCACCTAGGTAATGGCGCATCAGTTGCTGCTATCAAAAATGGTCAATCAGTTGATACAAGTATGGGTATGACACCACTTGCAGGCCTAGTAATGGGTACACGTTGTGGTGATATCGACCCAAGTATCATTGAGCACTTAGTTGAACGTAAAGGTTACAGCCTGAAAGGTGTAATGGATATGTTACAAAAACAAAGTGGTCTATTAGGTATTTCTGGTCTGTCTAGCGACTGTCGTGATATCGAAGATAACTACAAAGAAGGCCATGAAGGTGCGACACTTGCTATCGAAATGTTCTGCTACCGTCTAGCTAAATACATCGCTTCTTACGCAGTACCACTAGGCCGTATCGATGCAATCGTATTCACTGGTGGTATCGGTGAGAACTCTGACATCATTCGTGAAAAAGTATTAGACCTACTGACTATCTTTGGTTACAAAGTTGATGCAGAGAAAAACAAAATTGCATTATTCGGTACTCAAGGTGTTATCACTACAGAAGATTCACCTATCGCAATGGTTATCCCAACCAATGAAGAATGGGTTATCGCACAAGATTCTGCTGCCTTAGTATCAGCATAATTACGACTAATTTTTGAAGGGAGTCTATACTCCCTTTTTTTGATCTTATAAAAGGAAAACTCATGGCACGTACAATAATGCTTATCCCAATCGGGGCTGGTGTTGGTGTGACTTCTGTTAGTCTTGGTATGGTTCGCGCAATGGAACGTCAAGGCGTTGCAGTTAACTTCTTCAAACCAATTGCTCAACCTCGCCAAGGTGACCAAGGCACAGAACGTTCAACCACTACTCTACGTAACTCTTGCAATATCCTACCTCCTGAACCTTTTGCAATGAAATACGCTGAAAACCTTATTTCTTCAGGTCGAACTTCAGAATTACTTGAAAACATCGTTGAGCGTTTCCGTGAAGGCACTAAAGACAGCGACGTAATTATCGTTGAAGGTTTAGTACCAACTGATAAACACCAGTTTGCTAACAGTGTTAACTACAGTATCGCTAAAGCATTAGGTGCTGAGATGGTATTTGTTACGCACCCAAGCAACGACACATCTCAGCAATTGAAAGAGCGCATGGAAATTGCGGTTTCTTCATTTGGTGGTAAAGACAACGAACGTATCGCTGGTTGTATCATTAACAAAGTTGGCGCGCCAATTGATGAAAATGATAAAGCGGGTATGGATATTACAGAGATGTTTGATATCCCTGAAGCAAGCATTAATAACAATCTTGAAGTGTTACAAATGTTCAGCAAAAGCCCACTGCCTATCTTAGGTTGTATCCCATGGAGTGCTGACCTAATTGCACCACGTGTAAAAGATTTAGCTGTTCACTTAGAAGCTAAAATCTTAAACGCAGGTGATTTAGAAAACCGTCGTCTACAGTCAGTGACTTTCTGTGCACGTTCTATTCCAAACATGGTTGAGCACTTTAAAGCTGGCTCTATGCTAGTGACTTCTGGTGACCGTAGTGACGTAATCATTGCTGCATGTTTAGCAGTGATGAATGGCATGAAGATTGGTTGTTTACTACTTACAGGTGATTACACACCTGAAGAAGAAGTGATCAAACTTTGTCAAAGCGCAATGGATGCTGGTTTACCTATCTTACTGATCAAAAGTAACACATGGCAAACAGCTCAGCGTTTACAGAACTTCAACATGGAAATCCCAGTTGACGATCTAGAGCGTATTGAGAAAGTACAAGAGTACATTGCAAGCCATATCGATAAGCATTGGTTAAACACCTTAACTGAAGACTCTTCATTATCACGTCGTTTATCACCACCAGCATTCCGTTACCACTTAACGGAATTAGCACGTAAAGCAAACCAACGCATCGTGTTACCTGAAGGTGAAGAGCCACGTACAATCCAAGCAGCGGTTATCTGTGCACAACGTGGTATCGCTAAACCAGTATTACTTGGTAACCCAGAAGAGATTCACCGCATCGCAACACAACAAGGTATTGTTGTGACTGATGAAGTTGAAATCGTAAACCCTGTTGATGTAATTGAGCAATACGTAGCACCTATGGTTGAACTACGTAAAAGTAAAGGCTTAACAGAGGTAGTTGCACGTGAACAACTGCAAGATACTGTAGTACTAGGTACAATGATGTTAGCGGAGAATGAAGTAGCAGGTCTTGTATCGGGTGCTGTTCATACGACTGCCAATACTATTCGCCCTGCTTTACAGTTAATCAAAACAGCACCAGGTGCAAGTTTAGTATCTTCAATCTTCTTCATGTTATTGCCTGACCAAGTATTAGTATATGGTGACTGTGCAATCAACCCAGATCCAACGGCTGACCAACTAGCTGATATTGCTATTCAATCTGCTGATTCTGCGATTGCTTTTGGTATTGACCCTAAAGTAGCGATGATCAGTTACTCTACTGGTAACTCAGGTGCAGGCTCGGATGTTGAGAAAGTACGTGAAGCAACTAAAATTGCACAAGAGCGTCGTCCAGATCTATTAATCGATGGTCCTTTACAATACGATGCAGCGGTGATGGAAAACGTAGCGAAGAGCAAAGCACCAGACTCTAAAGTAGCTGGCCAAGCAACAGTATTTATCTTCCCTGACTTGAATACAGGTAATACAACCTACAAAGCGGTACAACGTAGTGCTAACCTGATCAGTATTGGTCCAATGCTGCAAGGTATGCGTAAACCGGTTAATGACTTGTCTCGTGGCGCATTGGTAGACGATATTGTTTACACCATCGCACTAACAGCAATTCAAGCAACACAAGCAAGTGAAAAAGCAGCGTTAATCGAAGGTTAACCTTTACTTAACAAGCTAAGCACATGTTAAAAGCCCCATTTAACGATAAAGTTAAATGGGGCTTTTTTATTACCTAAAATA
>NZ_QOCB01000070.1 GCF_003318165.1 Psychromonas sp. B3M02 | reverse complement strand
AAATAATCCTAATTAACATTTAATATGCGACATATTCGTCGCATTAAATAAAAAGCTCACTTCGGTGAGTTTTTTTGTATATGATATTCGCTATATGATAGTCATATTGATGACATAACGGCTACCATCTTTACATAAAGGCATAATACCAATCATAGTAAGTAACTGATCTATTTTACTTGTTAAAACAACTTATTTTTTCGTTGTAAGTTTCGTATAGGGAACAACCATTTACATCAACTTACGCCTCAAACTAAGCCATTTTTCCGGCGCAAAATTTAGATCAGTTATTTAATACAATTGGTATAACGGGCTATTGGAAAGGGCGAACTTTTACTCATTAAACTATGTCATAGAAAAAATAATGTTCATTTTTGGTGCAGTTGTCTGTTATTACGATAAAAATGATATTATGTACTTTCGGTTATAAGCTATGCCTATCTTATACTTTGTTTACTTTTACTGTTTAAGGGTGCTTGATGCGTCTTACCTTGTTTAAAAAAATTCTATTTTCTATGTTACTGATCAGTTCCTTGATGGTGATCGGTATCGCCAGTTTAATTGATGATAGCTTTCAACAAGGGTTACAGCGTTATTTAAACCATGGAGAAGAGCGGAAACTACGCCTAGTGTCAGAAAACCTTTCCTCCTATTATTCTGAAGATAAAGGGTGGGATGAGTTAACACCTGAAGTAGCAGAATTTATTCTCGGGCGTATTTTTGCGCGACCATCAGAAAATAGTAGTGAACCACAAAAAGCTCGATCACGTTATGTGGCTCGATTACTGAGACGTATTACTGTATTTGATAATAACTGGAGGCCGCTATGGAATAAAGACATCACACTAGGCAATGATGAGATAATTAAAGTGCCAATCAGATATAACCATAAACTGGTGGGCTGGGTAGCGACTAAGAAGCGAGACATTACACCTGGCGCTTTAGAAAGTAGTTTTCATCAGCAACAAAAGTACAATTTAATGTGGATTGTATTGTGGGTGACATTAATCTCCTTTGTGCTGTCATGGTTGTTAGTGCGTCACTTATTAACGCCTTTGAAACGCTTGGAAGATGCAACTAGTTCAATACAAGAAGGCGATTACCAAACTAAAATACAAATAGATGGTGAAGATGAGTTAGCTGCGTTATCAATGCGTTTTAATGAATTAAGCCAAAGCTTATTAGTGCAAAAAGAGACCAGAGAACAATGGTTGGCTGATATCTCACATGAATTACGCACCCCTATTTCCGTGTTAAAAAGCGAAATTGAAGCATTACAGGATGGTATCCGCAAACCAGAGCCTAAGTATATTGACTCTTTGCATTACCAAGTACAAAACTTGAATAAACTGGTGAATGATTTATATCAGTTATCCTTATCCGATGCGGGCATGCAATTTGATTTAACTGAGTCGGTTAACATTAAGAAACTAATTGAAAATAATTGCTTACAATATCAATTACGTTTTCAAGAGAAAAAAATTCAGTTACAACATTATTTTCAAGAAAGTGCAGTTAATACAATTACCGGAGACAGTAAGGCTTTGACTCAACTCTTCTCTAATTTATTCGAGAACAGTTTACGTTATACCGATGGTCCTGGTATTTTAAATGTGCAAGTCACCCAAGATAAAAAGATCATGCAAATTCGTATTGAAGATAGTGCGCCTGGTGTGCCAGATGCTGCATTACCTAAACTATTCGAACGTTTGTTTAGGGTTGATGAATCACGAAGTCGTTTAAGTGGTGGTTCAGGTTTAGGTTTATCTATTTGCCAAACGATTGTCAAAGCACACCATGGCAAAATGTTAGCAAGCCATTCAGAGCTAGGTGGTTTAGCGATCACTATTAACCTGCCTATCTCATCAAAATAATTGTTTAAAGGAAGTGTTATGTCACAACGTATCTTAATTGTGGAAGATGAAGAGTCCTTAGCACAAGTGCTAAGCGAGTATCTTAGTTTATCGGGTTTTGTTACCGATGTGATTAATGATGGCAGTCAAGCCATTGACTGGTTAAAAAACAATCCTATTGATCTGTTAATCTTAGATCTTATGTTACCAGGGAAAAATGGTTTAGATATCTACCGAGAACTACGTACCTTTAGTGAGGTTCCTGTGGTGATGGCAACCGCTCGTGTAGATGAAATCGATCGCCTTATTGGTTTAGAGCTAGGTGCTGACGATTATATTTGTAAGCCTTATAGTCCACGTGAAGTAGTGGTACGTGTAAAGAATATATTAAGGCGTGCTAGTGACGATACAAAAGCCTTTGAGCAAATTTTAAGTATTAATGAGTCAACTATGCAAGTATTAGTGAAAGGGCAAGAGGTTAGCTTAACACGTGCAGAATTCCGTCTTCTTGCCCACTTTCATCAACACAAAGACCAAGTATTTAGCCGGGAGCAATTAATGTCGCAAATCTATTCTGATAACCGAGTAGTAACAGATAGAACCATTGATAGCCATATTAAAAACCTACGTCGTAAGATACAAAATGTCGATGCCGAGGTTGATTGTATTCAATCAATTTATGGTGTGGGTTATAAGTTCGCACTATAAAGCCACTATTCAGTGTATCGCCTCAATGAGGCGATACACATCAACATTCAGTGATCAATATCTCTTAAAAAATAGCATAAAAACGCTAACTCCTTAATTTATCCATATTTCCTGCACATTGCTTCTCTATTATCTCTACATCGGCTTAGAACAGAGCCATTATTACTAAAGTAAAAAGAGGTTTATATGAAAAAGTTATTTATGTTAAGCAGTGTTGCATTAATCGTTTCTAGCTCTCTAACAATGGCTGCAGTGAATAAAGTTGCAAATAACGACTTCGCAAGTTTTGATAGCAACAACAATGGTGAAATTAGCCAAGAAGAAGCAACGGGTAAATTAGCTAAGCGTTTTGATAAAGTGGATGCGGATGCAAACGGTTCAATTTCAAAAGCAGAGTTTGAGAACATCAAACAAATGAAGAAAGATCGTAAACAACCTAAGTTTGCTGATTTTGATACTAATAATGATGGTGAAATTACTAAAGCTGAATTTGATGCTGCAAAACCAATGCATAAAGGTAAGCAATCTAAGAAGCCTGAGTTTGCACAAGTAGATACAAACAAAGATGGCGCTATCACTAAAGATGAGGCAAAAGGTGGTTTAGCGAAGCACTTTGATAAAATTGATAGTGACGCAAACGGTTCATTATCAACGACTGAATACAACGCAATGGAAAACATGCGTAAAGGTGGAAACCATAAATTAGACTTCTCTGATGTGGACACAAACGCTGATAAAGCTATCTCTAAGAGTGAAGCTAAAGGCATGTTGTTAAAGCATTTTGATAAAGTAGATAGCAATGATGATGGTACAATCTCTGAAGCTGAATTCGCAAAAATTCAAGAGATGCATAAAGGTAAAGGCAGAGGTCATAAAAAACCAAGCTTTGAGAAAATTGATAGCAACAGTGATGGTGTGATCAGCAAAGACGAAGCAAAAGGTCGCTTGGCTGAAAACTTCGATAAAATCGATGCAGATAAAAGTGGTGACCTTACTAAACAAGAGTTAAAAGCTGCGTTTGATATGCACAAAGGTCAAGGCCATAAAAAAGCTAACTTTAAGAAAATGGATAGCAATGATGATGGTGTGATCAGCAAAGACGAAGCAAAAGGTCGCTTGGCTGAAAACTTCGATAAAATCGATGCAGATAAAAGTGGTGACCTTACTAAACAAGAGTTAAAAGCTGCGTTTGATATGCACAAAGGTAAAGCCCATAAAAAAGCTAACTTTAAGAAAATGGATAGCAATGATGATGGTGTGATCAGTAAAGACGAAGCAAAAGGGCGTTTAGCAGATAACTTTGATAAAATTGATGCAGACAACAGTGGCGATATTACTAAGCAAGAGCTAAAAGCAGCCTCAAAAATGCACAAAGGTAAAGGCCATAAAAAACCAAGCTTTGATAAAATCGATGCGAATAACGATGGTGCAATCACTAAAGATGAAGCAAAAGGGCGTTTACTAAAAGGCTTCGATAAAGTTGATACAGACTCAGATGGTAAAATTACTTCTGCTGAGTTTGAGTTAGTGAAAAAAATGCATAAAGGTAAAGGTCACCCAAAAGCAAACTTTGAGAAATTCGATACAAATAACGACGGTGCAATCACTAAAGATGAAGCAAAAGGGCGTTTATTAAAAGGTTTTGATAAGTTAGATAGTAATGCTGATGGTAAAATTACACAACAAGAGATTGATGCAAAAGTTATCATGAAGCATAAAGGTCAAAAACGTCCTACATTCGACATGTTAGATGCAAATGGCGATGGTAAAGTTACAAATGTTGAATTTAATAACTTTTTACAACATAAAGGTGAGATGAAAAAAGCTAAATAAACGGGTATTTCCCCTATTCACCAGCTAATCTTAAAATGCCTGAAAAGTTCGCTTATCGGGCATTTTTGTATAGGGGCATTTCGTTTAAGGATTATACTAATCATACTAATTAACTGATCTATTTTACTTGAAAATAACTTATTTCTTTGTTGTGAATTTCGTAAGGGAACAGCCATTAAAGAATGAATATCTTTTCGTTCATTCTCCGACAGATGATTAACGAAGTTAATCACCGATAGGCTCAATTAACGCCTTAAACTAAGTCATTTTTCCTACGCAAAATTTAGATCACTTATTTAATCTAATCAGTATTATAAAGTCCATTGACGGCAATAATTAATAAACTCTTGTAAAATTGGGCTTTGGTATTTTTCCTTATGCCAGACCAGGTATAAATCTCGCGACATATCAATATCAATAGGTAAGGTGACTACGCGTTTATCGTTTAATGCATGACGCGCTGCAGTTTTAGACATACAAGCCATCCCTAATCCCGATGCACAACAATTGATGATCGCTTCGGTACTGGTTAATTCAAAGGCGATATCCAGATCTGTTAAATGTTGCCCAATATGGTCAATAAAAAAGTGTCGTGAGCCAGAGCCTTTCTCTCGTAATATCCAATGTTGATTATGTAAATCATTTATCGTCACTACTTTATGCTTCATTAATGGATGTTCAGGATGTACAACAATCACCATCTCATCTTTTAACCATCGTTCAACGTGTAATTGTTTATCAATGAGTAAACCTTCAACCAATGCAATATCTAGCTCGTAGTCGATCAGTTGGTTACCAATACTGGTACTGTTATCGATGCACATAAATTGATCTTGATGAGTGCTCACTTGCCTGAATTGAGACAGTAAAATAGGCAGCAGGTGATTACCTACGGTATTACTCGATCCTATACGTAATTTGCCTTGAAAGTTATGACTGTCAAAGAGGGTAATAATCGCTTTGCTACGCTCTAATTGTTCATCGGCTAAAGGCAGTAAAGCCTTACCCATTTCATTAATCAATAAACGGTTATTTTTACGTTCAAACAATTTATGCCCTAGCTGCTTTTCTAACTCCGCTAACGCCATACTAACCGCTGGTTTGCTTAAAAACAGTTTATCCGCCGCTGTGGTTAAGGTTTTTTCTTGAGTGATGGTGATAAAAATATGCAGTTGTTTTAAGGTGATATTCATAATGCGCTCATTGTTATGATTAGCTTAACGATATGAGCTACAGTGTAAATTATTCTTAATAGTTTTCCAGTGACAGATTAATCGTTAGCGTTAACCTGCCCTAAAAATAGAGTTAATGGTGAGGTGTGGCTGCTTGTATCTGCTTTAATAAATCCGCAGCTGCTTGTTGTGGCGATTCTGCATGACAAATGGCTGATACTAAGGCGACACCGTCCACACCTGTCTCGATAATTGAATCTAAATTAGTGTGATTGATCCCACCAATAGCAACAATTGGGAACTGGCTAAGTTGTAGTGCTTTTATTAGCCCCTGTATTCCCCACTGTTTTTTGATATTGGTTTTGGTTGGTGTTGCAAAAATTGCACTTAAGCCAATGTAGTCCAACGGTAAATCATTTGCTTCAAGCAGTTGTTGCTCATTCTCTATGGATAACCCTAATAATTTATTTGGACCAATTAGTTTGCGGGCTAGTTGGACTGGCATATCTGTTTGTCCAAGGTGCACACCATCAGCATCAACGGCTAAAGCGACATCTACACGGTCATTAATAACAAGTGCGACTTGAGTTCCTTGTAATACCTTTTTCACGGCTTGAGCGCGCTTAATATAAGACCGAATATTATCGCCTTTCTCACGCACTTGTACCATGGTTACACCACCCGCAACGGCTTCTTTAACCACTTTTAACAGAGTTGTTAAATCTTGCTGGTCGTCAGTGACTAAATATAAACAATACGGGTTCATGTATATTCCTTGATAATTTAATTAATGGTCAGTTTTAGGTGTTGAACAATCATTTCAGAATCAACTTGGTATAGCAAATCTAAGAGATTCATTTGCAAACTGCCTGGTCCAGCTGACTTTTTCTCTGCCAGTTCACCGGCAATACCTAAAATGGCGGCTGCGGCTAAACCTGTATCTTCACCAATCGCAGCAAAGGCACCGGTTAGGGCACTTAAACTACAACCCATACCAGTAATATATGGCATCATGGCATGCCCGTTATATAACTGTATTTCAGACTGTGCTGTGATGATGTAATCCACTTCCCCAGAAATAACTACATTAGCTTGGTAAGTTTTAACTAAATAACGTGCTGCATTGACCGCCGATTCACTACTGTCTAGCGCATCCACACCTTTACTGGTCGCTTGCTCTCCGGCTAAAGCGATGATTTCAGAGGCGTTAGCACGAATAATCAGGTGCTTGGCGAGTTCTGCAATTTGACGTGAAGTCTCTGTGCGTATGCTACTCGCACCACATCCCACAGGGTCTAATACCACAGGTTTATTATTGGCATTAGCCTGCTCCACAGCATATAGCATACGTGGGATCCATTGGCTGTCTAAGGTGCCAATATTAATCACTAAAGCACCGCTAAAGGACATCATTTCCGCTAACTCTTGTCGGGAGTGCGCCATTATAGGTGAAGCTCCAATGGCTAGTAATGCATTAGCGGTATTATTCATTACCACATAATTAGTGATGTTGACCACCAGTGGTTTTTGCTCACGTAAGCTAAGTAGTGCCTCTGTGATCAATTGTTGTTTGTCTTGGATTGTAGTCATTATTTAGCTCCTTGATTGAGTGCATCTAACCCTTGTTGCCAAAAAGCCACTTCCATTCGTGTGGCTGTTTTGAACACTTTAATAAGCTGCTGGCCACGTGGGCTATTGATATCAATATCAGCTAACAACTGGTCAAGGTGTTGTGTGCTTTCAATGATGCTTTGTTGGAACTCTTCTCCACTATAGAGTTCGATCCAACTAGCAAATTCATTGCCTTCAAATAAGGTATTTTTGTCTTCAGCTAAAAATCGACCTATTTCAGCATAACCTATAGAGCAAGGCGCAAGCGCTGCATATAAATCTACGAGATCGCCTGTCATCCCAGCATCTAACACGTAACGTGTATAAGCCACAGTGCCCACATCTTCATCTTCTGCTTCTAAATCAGCTTCGTTTAATCCCCAGTTTTTACAGTAGGTAATATGGTGATTAATTTCAAAGTCCAATAATGCATGCACACTCGGTAAGGCTTTACGCATATCAGCCAATGTATTTGCTTTATAAATGGCGAGAGCATAAGCACGGGCGTACTGTTTTAAAAATAGAAAGTCTTGCTTTAAATAATGTAAAAAGCATGGCTGTGTTAGGCTGCCATTGCCAAGCTGCAATACAAAAGGGTGTTTTGTGTAGGCTTGCCAATCAGCTTGGCAAGCGTTAATTAAATCTTGATGATTCATGGTTATCTCGCTTAATCAGTAGGCTAATCACTATATTATTTGAAGCTTGGCATGTAGTCTTTTGCCTGTGGTAGTTTTTTAATCAGTTTATTGTCAAACATAAACTGAGCGTAATCGTCGTAACGTGTTAAATCGACTGCTGAAGGGCGCAGTGCAAAGCGTGACAGAGTATCTTTCCAAGCGCGTTTATTAAGCTCATTGTCTAAGGTATCTGGTGCATAACTAACAAACTCTTTCCAGGCCGCTTGAGGGTGATTAGTGATGTAAATAGTGGCTTGTTCTAAGGCTTTGTTAAAGGCTTTGATCATCGCTGCATCATAGTTGTTAGCATTGGCAACAAAGATTAATTCATCATAAGCAGGTACGCCGTGCTCTTCAGGGAAGTAAGCTTTTGATTCAAAACCTTCTAAAGCTAATTGGTTACTTTCAAAGTTACGTAATCCACCCCAAATGGCATCCACTTTGCCTGATGCTAAAGAAGCAGATAAAGCCCAACCCACATTAATGATTTCAACATCATTATAAGTTAGATTTACTGTCTCTAACATTTTGCCGATAATCGCTTCTTCACTACCTGAGATAGCAATACCGACTTTTTTATCTTTTAAGTCACTTAGGTTATTAATTTTGCCGTTATCCAATACCATTAAGGTATTTAATGGTGTGGCAATGAGGGTTGCAGAACGTACTAACGGCAGCCCTTCTGCGACATCAATAATTAGGTTTGGTTGGTAGGTTATTGCTAAATCTAGGTTACCTGCCGCCACTAGTTTAGGAGGAAGACTTGGATCGGCTGGCTCTTGAATATCAATGCTTAAACCTTGTTGCTTAAAGTAGCCTCGTTGTTGTGCTATCACAATTGGGCCATGGTTTGGGTTAACAAACCAATCTAACATCAAGGTGACTTTCTTTTCCTGTGCCATTGTCGACTGTGTAAACAGAGTGAAAAGTAATGTCAGTGATGTCAGTAAAAAGTGCTTTTTCATTGCAGGTATTTCCTTATTATTCCAATATTAGTCCATTCAATGGACAGTGTTGTGTGTAAATAACTAAAGTTGCCAGGGTATTAATTTGTTTAAAAGTTTGTCCGTGATGAAATAAAGCCCAACGGAAATAGCCGATAAGATAAATAGCGCGGCAAACATTTCATCAATTAACATGCGGGCGTTGGCTTGTAACATCAAATATCCCAAGCCTTGACTTGACCCAACCCATTCGCCAGCAACTGCACCAATAGGCGCTATCACCACAGCGACACGTATCCCTGAAGCGAGTGTAGGTAAAGAGGCTGGTAATTGAATATGGCGTAATAGTTGCCATTTAGTGGCTTGCATTGTCTTGGCTAAGTCGAGATAGCCAGTAGGTGTGTTCTTTAACCCGTCGTAACAACAGGTCACTACAGGGAAGAAAATAATAATCGCCGCCATCACTATTTTTGAGGCAATACCGTAACCTAACCAGATCATCAAAATAGGGGCGATAGCAAATACGGGAATAGCTTGACTGGCGATCAAAATGGGCAGTAACCAACGTCTTACCGGTTTAAATAGGAGCATCTGTAAGGCAAAAAATAGTCCCATGGATAAGCCTAACAATAGACCTAAAACAATCTCTTGTGTTGTTACCCAGCTATGCTTAAGTAAAATGTCGAGACGACTTATTAAACGTTCAAATACCGATAAAGGCTCTGGTAAAATAAAACTAGGTAACTTAAATATTAATACACTGGCTTGCCAAAACACCAAAAGCATCAATAACGTGAATATTATTCGTAGGCTGTTTTGCAACACTTTTTCAGGGTTGTTAATACGCTGAGTTAAGACGTTAATATTAGGAAATTTATTCATAATCTTGCTCTAATTGTTGAATAATTTGTTGCTGTAATATCGCACTTTCTGCATTCAATGCTCTGGGAGGGGCGGAATTTGGCAATGAAAGTGCACTCGCAAAGGCGGGCTTTCCATGCAAGATATATAATTGGTCAGCTAAGCGAACGGCCTCTAATGGGTCATGAGTGATTAATAAAACCGTTTTATCTTTTAATAATTGGTGTGCTAGGTTTTGTAGTTTATAGCGCGTTACTGCATCTAAAGCCGAGAAGGGTTCATCCATTAATACTACAGGTTTATCTTGCATCAAGGTTCTGGCTAAGGCGACACGTTGGCGCATTCCCCCTGATAAATTTTGTGGTAATGCTTGGACCTTATCAGCTAAGCCGACCTCAGCTAACAATGTTAATGCTTTATGATATTGCTGTGTTTTTGAAGGGGAAGATGGTGTTTTGGGGGTAAACTTTTCGCTAAGTAATACATTATCTAATACGTTTAACCAAGGCATTAATAAGTCTTGTTGAGCCATATAAGCGACTTGCTCTTTAAGTGCTATTTGATTGCTAGTAGATAACTCGCCAGACCACTGCACCTTGTCCGTTAGTAAATTCGCAAGGTATCGTAATAGGGTCGTTTTGCCACAACCACTGCGACCTAAAATACAGCTCCATCCTTGTGCAGGCATCTGCATGTCCAGCCCAGATAATACAGGTTGAGTATCTTGTTGATAGCGTATAACGCCTTGTTCAATAGTAATGGCTGGTGAATGTAGCATCTTTGTTTTTGTAATGGTTAAGGCCATGTTAGCAATCACTGTCGTTGTGTTGTTGGTAAAAGTGATGTACCGGGCCTCGTCCTTTACCGATAGTGAGTTGGTCAGCATGCATTAACGCGTGCGTAATATAATTTTTTGCTGCTTGTACTGCCTCTGCCAATAGATAACCTTGTGCTAAATAGGAAGCAATAGCCGAAGAAAGTGTACAACCTGTCCCATGGTTATTATTGGTGTAAACTCGATCAGCTGTTAACTCTTGAATAACATGAGATAAAATTAACAGATCGGTACTGTGCTTATCTTGTTGTAAATATCCCCCTTTCAATAACACGGCTTTAGCTCCTAATTGACGTAACCCTTTGACCATCGACTGCATTTGTTGGGTTGTTTCAGGAAGGTTCTGTGATGTACTGTCGCCGATTAATGCCGCGGCTTCAGGTAGGTTTGGAGTAATAATATTTGCTAAAGGGAACAGCTCAGATTTTAATGTTTGGATGGCTGATTTTTCTAATAATAAGTCACCATTGGTGGTGACCATTACCGGGTCAATGACGATAAATTGAGGCTGGTATTGTTTTAATTTTTTGGTCACCAAGCTGATAATATCACTATCAGCTAGCATACCTACTTTTACCGCCACGATATTTAAATCACTGAAAACGGCGTCTAATTGCTTTTCAACATGCTCTAGTGGAATGGGGAAAATACCAGAAACACCTAAGGTATTTTGGGCTGTGATCGCGGTAATTGCTGAGCAAGCATAACTGCCTGTGGCTGAAATAGCCTTAATATCCGCTTGAATACCTGCACCACCGCCACTATCGGAACCTGCGATGGTCAATACGATCGGCACCTCCGCCTGAGCTGAAGAGGTTGTCATTGAATCTGCTATTTGAGTTTTAAGGTTGTTATTGGCCATCATTGCTCCGATTACAACGCCTCGGAACTATATGAGAAAACCCAATACGCGCAAAGATGCACTATGGTAGGTGTTTACATAGTTCCCTGCGTCAGTGCTAACTGTATCAGGTTCAACGGGTATCGATGCAACCCTAAAAGGTATCGCATTCGTTCTCAGCCTTCGGCTCCCCGACTATAAGTGTTTTGAATCATAACAAGTTTAGATGAAAGTGCAATGCAACATATAGCGCTTTGTTATCTGTGAGGCATAAATTGATGAAGAAAAGGAAAAGGGGAGGCAGACGTTTGCGCTTGCTGAGTCAAGCAAAGCGCAAACAAGAGATAAAAATAAATTATTGGTTAATACGTGCTTTGAATTGCGCACGGGTCTTCTCATCTGCTTTTTTGTACCAGTAATCTAGCATCTGACCTGCCACATCACCTTCAGTTTGCCCATTGGCAGGAACAATAATAGTGGCAGGTTGGTGTAATGAAGCGGGTTTGTCTGTTCGATTATAAGCACTCACTTCTGAGACTAAATCTCTGTTAAGTTGAAAACCCTCTTTTATTAATTTTCCTTGTTCAAATTTTACCGGTTTACCACTATCGTCTTTTAGTGCTATTTGTGGTTTTTTATTGAACTGCTCAAACTCTTCTTCTGAATTTAGTTCAGGTAGAGTAATAGTGTAATTTTGGTCATGACCTTTAAACGATATTAATATCATTTCTGATGTAAATAATAGACGCTCTCCGTCTGAACGGTAATGAGTTTTATATTGGAAGGCAATTTGGTTTTGACCGTTTTTTAATTGTAAAGCGTTTTCTGAATTTGAAATTTTTTCATTAACTAATTGAAGTTTTAGTTGTGGAGGGAATGTCAGATTTATATCTGCTAGTGCTTGTGTGCTTATCATACTGGCTATTGCAAAGGTAAAAAGGTTCCATAATTTCATAGATGATGCTCATTTAAATAGTTAAACGCTGTAAGCGAAGAGAAGAAAATACACTACCAGTGTGCCATAAAAAAAGCACTCAAAAGAGAGTGCTTTTTATATTTCTATTAACATAATAGAGATTTAGAATTTGTAACGAGCACCAACTTGGATTGCATCTTCTTCATCGCCGTCAGCAGTATCACCGCTTAATGCAATTTTGTAGCTGCCGTATACGGCAAAGTTGTCAATGTAACGAGCGTACTCTAAACCGATAAAGTTTAATTTATCATCATCAGAATCATCTTTTGAGTAGTAGCTGTAGCTCATGTTTACTGCGTTTTCACCGAAGTAATAAGCTGCAAATGCATCAACACCTTCAAAATCATCACCTTCTTCATCACCCATCAAACCAGTTGCTGCTAAGTAAACACTGTCTTTAGAGTATTTAGCACCTAGTAAATAAGTGTTTGTAGTATCGTCAGATACTTCAGCAGAAGTAAAACCAGCTGCTACTTCTACAGCAGGTGATACTTTGTAACCTACAACAGCACCAAAACCTTGTGTGCTAGTTGCATCTATTTTCGTACCAGATACTTGGAACGTTAGACCATCGCTTTGAACTGAGTAACGTAGTGTGTTTCTTGAACGGTCTGCGGTTACATCATTAAATTCATTAATGTATCCACTAAATGTCTCTGCTTGGTCTGAAAAGTCTGTAAGGTAAGTTACAGCATTATTTTGGTGACCGTAAATTACAGTACCGTAATTAGTGTCAGCACCAACATAAAGATGACGAGTGCTACTAATGTCTGTGTCACCTGTTTCGTCATTTTCTTTAATTTCAAACTCATAACGACCAAACACTGTTAAATCGTCGCTTAATGCATTTGAACCAGCAAGGTTTAAGCGAACGCGAGATGTATCGTCGTAACTGCCGTCAGCTCGGTATCCACGAACTTCAGCTCGACCATCAATGTTAAATTCTTGGGTATCCGTTTTGTAAATTGTTGCAGCGTAAAGAGGAGAAGCGATAACAGCGCTTGATGCGATAGCTAGTAGATATTTATTGAATGTCATATTCATTTTCCTGTTTATTATAAGAATCATTTAAAAAATGTCATATTTAAATGTTATTTTTAAGGTAAGCAGGAAGATGTGTTAGATGCTTCCTGCAAAAACTTAGACTTTCCGTGTTCCTTTAAATCACACCTGACAATCTATATAACTTTCATCATAACTTCACAAAAAAGTAATAAGCAAAGTTTAATTTGGTGACTTACGTCACATTTCTCCTGGTTGAAAATTTTTATTTTTTAAAAAATGGTCTACGTGATAGTCAATATCATTTAGTTTATTATGATTTTTCACTCAGTTGTTTATTACTATTTAATCGATCAAACCTTTTTTGTTTGTTTTTTAATCACGCCAGAGCCTGGGAAGTAACAATAAAAAAAAATTTTTGTTAAGAAAGTGGTTGAGGTGTAACAAGCTAAACAATCAATCTATTGTCTTTTTAAGATGACTTAACACAGACTTATTTCTGATACGTGGGGCTGCTAGGCGTGACTTTTTGTTATTTATATAACTAATAGGAAGTAAAGGCTCCATTTATTTAAATATAGTGCCTTTACTATGATAAAAATCCGTGTTTAAGGGACTTGTAATGTGATAGTGAAGGTAAATCTTAGTGTTTAAACCAGTCGACATAAAAGTCAGGAGATACTTCGTATTGCTTGGAAATTACTTCGATACTCGCTTTATCTGAAATCTTATCGGCATGAATACCGCTGGTAATAAACAAACTACTGATACCAGCACCATTTGCCCCTGCTATATCGTGTTCTAAGCTATCGCCTACCGCAATCGCATTATCCCAACCGCCGACCAGTGTTTTACACATGTCGTAGATCTTTTTTTGTGGTTTACCATGCCAATGTACTTTTCCGCCCATTTCTTGGTAAGCAATAGCAATGGCACCTGGGCAGGTTTTTAAGCTACCTTCTGGGGTCATGGCAACCAGATCAGGGTTACTTACGACTAATTCTAGGTTATTACGGTAGGCAATGGTTAAATCATCCATATAAGCTTCAACACTACCTCTGTCTACACCACAACATAATACAAAGGAGGCTTGTTCTGCTGTTGCAACTGATTGTACAGCACAGTCTTCGAGTACTGTATCGTCCTCTTCCCACTTAAAATGTAGAGCTTGTTGCCCTAGGCTTTTGAACTTTCCTGATTTGAAGTTATGACGCATGTGATCGCCAGAAGTTAACACATCTAGATAAAGGTCACGGCTGATGCCTGATTCAGTGAGTCGGGCATAGGAAAATGAACTATTTTTGCCGCTGTTGGATAAGATAACGACTTTTTTGTTGTGTGATTTTAAAAAGTTTAATGCTTGTATTGCTTCAGGGAAAGCCTTTCCACCATTATGTAACACTCCCCATTGATCAAGAATGAAGGTGTCAAATTTATCAATAATATCTGTTAAACCGTTGATCATTTTCACAGAGTTAATTCCTCTTAAAAAAGTAATACCAATTATTTTAACAAGTAAAATAGATTGGTTAATGAGTTTGATTGGTAATAGTGTATAGGTATTATGTTTCAGATATACATTCTATTAAAAAAGCTGATCCAGTTTCCTGAATCAGCTTTTTATAAAACAATAAAAGATGTTAAATATTATCGATTAAAATAATCCTTTTAACTTGTCTTTTAGGTCTTTTGCTTCCTCTTTTAAGTCATCCTTAGAGACTTTTTCACCAGATAGTATATCTTTAGCAGTGTCTTTTAATGCTTCTTTAGCGGTATCTTTCACAGCTGTTTTAGCGGCTTCAAGTTGCTCTTTTAATGCACCTTCAGTATCTAGGCTAAAGCTTGGGTCAGAGAATGACCCTTGGATTCGCAGTGGAATAGAAACTCCACTTAAGTCTCCATAGCTAGTACTTTCATCAGTTTTAGATAAAGGTGTGACTCCCAACTTGTAATCGATAGTTTGCTTGATAGTATCTGCTGTCCCTGCACCATCTAAACGAATAACTGGGGATGTCATGGTTAGTTTCTGATTATCCGCAATACCTTCATCTACGGTAAACTCGCCGGTCAAAGAAGCAAAGTCTGTCTTTTTAACTAGTTTATCTTCTTCAATGGTTTTACCTGTTAGTTTGGCTTTAAATACACGGATTTCATAAGGTAAGTTGATTCCATATAACTCACCATCTACTACTTTAAAATCACCTTTAGCATTGACACCTTGCTGGATTTTAGTGCTGGTTAGACCTTGTCCGCTAGCTGCTAGGTTAAAGTTTGCTGTACCACTTAACAGATCAACTTGTGCAGCATCTGTTAATAGAGGCAGCAAGGCAACATTTTTAAGTGCCGTGGTTGCTTGGTAACTATTTTTACCGCCATTTTCATCAACTGAAGCATTCACACTAACTGAACCGTCATATAGGTTTGCAGTCAATGGGTTAATAGTGGCTTTACCATCTTTAACGGTTAAACCATTGGTGATTTTACCTATGGTAATATCTTGGTATAACACGCCGGCAATCGTTAACGTCCCTTTGATATCTAAGTCGTTAAGAATACTTAAATCTGGTTCAACTTCTTCGCTTGTTTCTGTGCTTGTAGTTGTACTTTCTGCTGACTCAGTACTCTCAGTTGCTTCAGGTAAATAAGGGTTAAGGTTCCAAACATTACCGTTTAGCGTGTAACGAATTACTGGCACAGTTTGTTGCACAAAGCTCACTTTACCATTTAATTCAATATCATCCACTTTGGTTTTAAGTGACGTTAAACTCAGTTTTTGCTGGTCCAGGTCGTAACTGATGTCAGTAGAGATATCACTATTGATTTTGTTTTCACCGATAGCGGCAACCGTGACTTCACTGTCGATGGTGAATTGTTTAATAAGGATTTTTTGGAAGTCACTGACGGTTAGTTCTTGTAACGAGAAGTTCATTTCGCCTTCAACATCATCACCCTTAACGGTATTGTTTACTTTAAAGGTATCAATTTTTGCTGTTTGTTTGGCGATATCTAGAGCAAGATTAGTTTCTAATGTGCTATTTACTTGGTTATTTTGTAATGCAGAACCGTTTAAGCTACTCGTTAAAGTTAATTTACCTAGGTTCACTTGGTTATGCTCAACAACATTGATATCACTGCTGTTAATATAAATGGTGCCATCTAAGAATTCACCAGTAAATGTATTGTTAATAGTGATTGCTTGAATATCTAACTCTTGTGTTTCTGGTTGGTATTTTAAACCACTAGTGAACACTGTATTAAGTTTACTGCCTGATAGGGCATCACTTAAAATATCACTTTCAATGGTTAGGTTAGTCAGTTCTACCGTGGTTAAGTCAGCATCAACAAAGATATCTGCATTAACATCAATATCCGCTTCTACTTGGCTATTTTTAACTGAGCTATTTAAGCTAAAGTGAGCAACTTGCCCAAATGCAAACTCTTCAAGTTGTAGGCTATTGATCGCCACTTCTTGGGTTTCATCGGTTTGATGATCAATCACTTTTAAAGTGGCATTGGTAATATTGATACCTGATAATATAAATTTAGAGAGGTCTAGTGAACTCGAGGTTTCTTCCTCTGTGTCTGTTGTTTCTTGTTCTGCAGTATCAGTGGCTGTTTCATCAGTGCTTTCAGCAGTAAGATCATCGAGGTTAGTCGTACCGTCTTTATTGGTAATTAAATTAAATTCAACACCATCAAGCACAATCTCTCCAATTTCGATATTGCCTGAGAATAATGGCAATATATTAATTGATACCGCTGCTTCTTGTACATTTAGTAACGTTTTTTCTTCGAATTCAGGGCTATTTTGTAGTGTTACTTGACCACTCTTGAAACCGAGTAGTGGATACAAACTCCAACCTAGGTCACCAGTGATCACTAAGTCTCGGTCAATGGCGTTTTTTGCTTGATCTTGAATTTGCTGTTTATAGTCATTGGGATCCACTGTTGCGACAACAACAACGACTGCGACAACTAATAAAAGCAATAGGGCTAATGCGAGTTTCAGAAACAATTTCATTAACATGTCCTTATAAAGAAAAGATGTATTGATGATAGACAGTGTAATAGCTTAAGGGTTCATGATCACCCTTTTGTTTTGAAGTGTGTGTTGTGTGTTATTATTTAAGGCATTGAGAGTATCTATCCAATTTATAAGGACTTTCCATCATTAATCATATTACTGCAGTTAATTCTTCTGGCCCTTCACTGAAGCAGGGTGAGGTATCTGATGTGCCAAATAGTACACAAACTGCGTTTAAAGTCGCGACCTTTAACCTGTTCAATTACCTAGCTCCGCCCGATGCTTTTTATGATTTTGATCGCATCTACTCAGCGGAGCAATGGCAAAAAAAACAGCGCTGGATAACAACCTACTTAACTGAACATCAGCCTGACATTATTGGCTTTCAAGAAGTGTTTAGTATTGAATCTTTACAAAGCTTAGTGGCTGATTCCGGCTACCAACACTTTGCTGTGGTTGACCAACCGACTGTCATTGATGATTTTATTTATCGAGACCCTGTTGTCGCTTTAGCCAGTAAATTTCCTATTGTTGATGTTGCATCTGTGCCTGTTGATAAAGATCTTGTTATTCAGTTAGGGTTAAGTGCTGAGTTTGATTTTAGTCGGCAAGTGGTGAGAGCAACGGTTGATATACCGCATTTAGGGCTATGTGATTGTTATGTCGTGCACTTTAAATCCAAGCGGGCCACATGGCAGGCTGAGCTTGATCCGCTTACTTCATTAGAAGGAAAAGTGATTGAACAGTTTAAAGCGCAAGTTGCTGGTGGTTGGGCTTCTTCTATTCAGCGTGGTAGTGAAGCGACTTTATTGATGATGCATATGGTTGAAAGGCGTGCCAAAACAGGGAATGCAATGATCTTAATGGGGGATTTTAATAACCCATTGCAGGATGGCATTTTAGCGCATTTAACGACTGCAAATTTGTTATTTAATAATGATCAGCAGCAACAGCAGTTAATGCAGTTTTATACCTTGCGTGATGCCTGGACATTATACGAAACGAATCAAGCCGTTTTATCAGAGGAGCAGCTAAAGCGAGCAGCGACTCATTATTTCGGTCAAAGTAGCTCAGTGCTGGATTATATTTTGCTATCTAGTGAATTTGATACCAAAGCGCAGTCTAACTTTTATGAAGTAAGTAATTACATTAATACCGATAAACACTTAATAAACCCAATCTTTGATATTGATGGTGAAAGTACCGACCATGCGGTCGTTAGTATTTGTTTAAGGCTAAGAGCGTAAGTTCTTGCTCTTTTTAAGCTGCTTACCATGAGCTAATAAATTATTTTACTTCATGGTATTCGCCTTATCCTTAGTATTCCTGTTCCTGCGCAAACTTATAACCTACACCATAAATCGCTCTGATAGGGTTACAGTCGCTTTTAATTGCAGCCACTTTTTTTCGAATATTTTTAATATGAGTATCAATATTTCGGTCTGATACCTCTAATGCATCATCTTTGTAGATATGTTGAATAATATCTTCGCGGGTGAACACTCTTCCAAGATGAGTGATAAACAACAGGAAAATTTTAAACTCTACGGCAGTGAAGTCGATTTTTTGTTGTTCCAATAAGGCCACGTAACCGTCTGCATAAAGCTGAAATCCGGCGTAATTGATTGTATCCAAGCTAGTGTGATTAGTTCTGCGCAGTACGGCTTTAATTCTTGCGATCACCTCTTTAGGACTGAAAGGTTTAACAATATAATCATCGGCTCCCGTTTCTAGTCCTATTAATCGGTCTTGCTCTTGTTGTTTGGCTGTTACCATGATTATTGGGAGGTTAGAAAAAACTCTGATCTGTTTACATAGCGTTATTCCATCAACTTCCGGTAACATTAGATCTAATAAAACCAAATCAATAGGATTCTGTTTAATATAGTCGACAACTAATGCGCCGTTATCAAGATGATGAGCGTGATAACCTTGTTGCAAACAATAGGCGATTAATACCTCTGCGATATGCCGTTCATCTTCAACAATCAAAATAGTAGGGTGCTTCATCTAAATGTACCTATTTTCGGTAGTGTTAATGTCACTTGTAATCCACCTAAAGATGAGTCTTGCAATGAAATCTCACCTTTATGTGCAGTAGTGATTTGTTGGCAAAGTGCTAAGCCAAGCCCTGAACCGCCATACTCTCGACTGCGTGATTTTTCAACACGATAAAATCGCTCAAATAATTTATCTCGTTCCTGTTTACTCACCCCAGGAGCAGAGTCTGAAATCGTTAATTGAAGCTGCTGTTTTACTGGTTTAAGGGAGATTGCAATTTGCCCACCGGGATCTGTATAGCGACAACTGTTTTCCATCAAGTTCATCAATAATTGCTTAAGACGTTCTGGATCGCCATTCACTTGATAATGGTGTGCTTTATCTAAATGTAGAGGAGCCACATGGAGCTGACGTTGTTGAAACCGAGCTCGGCAACTGTCTATCGTTTGTTGTATTAACTCGGCCATATTCAATGTTTGAAACTCATAGGTTAAATGTGCGGTATCACTGTGGGCGAGTTGTGATAAATCATCAACAATGTAATTTAAATTATCTACTTGATTGATTAACAAGCTAATACGATGTTGATCGGCGGTAAATATACCGTCTTGTAGTGCAATCAAATGTGATCGTAATACGGTTAATGGTGTTTTTAATTCATGAGAGGTATCGGACATCCACTGAAAGCGCATTTGTTGGTTATCTTGTAGGGTGCTGGCTAAATGGTTAACGTTTTGGGACAAGGTGCCTAATTCATCTAGAGAGAGTGAGGGGATTCTTTTATCAAAGTCACCTTCATTAAGTGCGGTTGTTGCGTTGACAATTTGTTGAATAGGTTTAGTGAGGTGTTTTGATAACAAAATGGCCATCACAAAGGCCAGTATTATTACCAATAAAGCAATCATTAAATAGTTATGAAGTTGTGCATTTAAAAAGGCTTTAGCAGGACTACTGGCAGACAATCGAGATGGGACCAGACCAAGCCAGGCAACCGCTTTATTATTTATTAAAATTGGTTTAATCAGAGGGTTTTCATTAATATCTTCCCGACCGACTAAGACCTTTTTTTGTTGGTCATACAGGCTAATACGGCGACCTGTTTTTAATAGGTTATTAGGGAGTTCAAACCATAATAGAGAAGGAAGAGTAGGGCGCTCTGTTATCGCTTGCTTATCATTTTGTGGTTTTTCTTGAGGGTCAACAATAGCGCGCCATTGTTGACTATTATCTACCACTGCATCCCAATTTTTGGTTTTTTTGTAGATATCTATGAGCTGCTGTTTAACTTCACTAAAGTGCTTTTGCTCTTGTTGGTCAATGAAATGATTAAAGTCTTTGGTGAAATTAATATAAATAAAAACCAACATCACGCCGACTAAGGTGATATTGGTGATAAAAAAAGCAAGAAAAAACTTATGTATTAGTTTCACAGGTTCTCTAGTATTAATAGGCAATTTGATTTAACGCATTAAAGTAGTATTGCATAATGATTATCACCAAACAATTTAAAAGCTAGCGCTGGCTGCTTGACCAGCTTTAACCAAAGCATATTGAGGTTTTACAAAGCTAACGTGTACCACGCCCAGTGTTTTAGAGAAACTGACTGAGATATCTTTAACCATTTCAAACTGATGTTTCGATTGTAAGGTTATTTCGATTTCTCCTTTCTCATGAGCAACAAGTTTGGCTATTTGTATATCAATACTTTTATTATTAACTGTTAGTTGAGTGGATTCTTGTAAGCTATGTGCGATAAATGCTTGTTGTTTTGCTGCACTTAAATTATCTGGCATAACCTCCTGTAAGTCGCCCATTAACCAAGCAAGATCATTTTGCATGGCAATAATTAAATGATCTTGCTGGGTAATAATCGTTATCTCTACTTGCCCATCACGTAAGATAACCTGAGCCGTGCTCTCTTTTAATGTGTGTGCACTTACTGATGCACTGAAACAGAGTAAACATAGTAGATATATGTATAGTCGGAATGTTATTTGATGCATTATTTACCTTTGTATTAATGGTTTAGCAGATAATTTTTATCGACAGAAAGTCCCGCTTTCTAGCTTACCGCCATTACTAATGGTTTTTTGTTGGAAGTCATAACACTGCTCACCTTGGTCGCTAGGACGATAGGTTGTGAAGTATTCTTTACCTTGGTAGCTATAGCGCATGCTACGACTGCCGTCTTTTTCAGTGATATATTGTAAGTTCTCAACACTACCCTGTGGTGGTCTTAGGTCTGCGCGTATTCCTTGGGTATCACCACTCAGTGGAGCTACTCTTGGTAATTGATTTGTATCTACCTCTCCGACTAAACATTGAATAATATAAGGCGGCTTTATAGAGGTGTGGTAACGGTAGCCAAATTCTGGATCCGATTGTCCATTACATACATCTAACGTATTTTCAGAGATAGTCGTGCCGCCAGGGTTTTTATTTCCATATAAAGGGTAACCATCGTAACCCCAACCAATAATCGCATCGCTACCTTGGTTGCTCATTGTGTTTATCATACAAGTGGGGGAAACATGGTAGTGGTAATCATCACCTCTTCCTGAATGACCGCCACAAATATCTAACTGGCCAAGTGCTAATGTATCGTGTGCAGCATCATATTGTTCAATGGAGAGTTCACCTTGAGATGAGTAGTCGTAAATAGGAACTCCATTAACAGCAACACCAACGGCTGCATCAATGGTTGTTATCTGATCTGCTTTCTTAGGCTGTAATTTAATGGGGGCTGAATAATCTAAAGCGGGTACAGGTACTTGCTCATTAGTGCTAGTAATACCTGTCATCATTTGATGATCTGGATAAGTTGACGAAGCTACATAAGCATATTCTTGATCACAAGTGACTTGAACACTATTTGCAAATCCAGCTTGTTTAATTGAGTTCTCAATACGAGTGCACCTTGCTGACTCCAATGGTTGCGTTGTTGTATGTTTCTTTTCGATTGGAGGTTTAGGTGTAGGCGGCTGATCCGTTTCACTTCGTTGGTAGGTAACTTTCATGTTGGCAGATGCTAAGGTGACATTTTCAATTGCCGTTAATAAAGTGGCTCGATCAACCTGTGTATTATTTAACAATGATACTTTTTCAGAGAGTGCGTAAACAGTAAAAATATACGCTTTTTCACCAGGGCCTTTCGAACAAGGTGGTGCATACTCAGTTTGTTGATTAACACTATTGGTACCTTGTTGTCCTTGTTCTTTATTGAAGGAAAAGCCACTGTCTAAATGGGTAATATTTACCGCTAGATTATATAAAGTTAAGTACCAATGAATTCCTTCAGGGGCATTGTGATGCATAATAACGGCATAAGATTGTGTGCCTTCGGGCGCACCTTGCCAACTAATTGGTGGATTAATACTCTCACCATCGCACGTGTAAATTTTAGGAAGCGTGCCACCGTCCTGCATAACTGTGCTACTAATAGTGAAGTTTGATGGATACGGCGATGTATTATCATTACAAGCACCAAGTACTGTACCACACAGTAAAGTCAGTGCACTTAGCCAAATTTTATTCATAAGTTACAATCCGATTAACGTCGATAATAGAGGGTTACATAATCCTTAAATAAGGACTGCTATTTGAAGTATAGTGAGGAAATGTAGGGGAATTATGTAGTGGCTAAAAATAGGTAAAAAAAAGCCAGAACAAAAGTCCTGGCTTATATCTAATGGTTAGTTTGTCACTATATTCAATTAAGCATTGTGCTTACGAATAACGGTTAACATCTCTTTTAATAGTTTCGGGTTAGCGGCAACAACATCACCAGATTTGAAGTAATCATTACCACCGTTAAAATCAGTCATCATGGCACCAGATTCTTTTAACAATAATTCGCCTGCTGCAATATCCCATGGTTTTAGACCAAATTCCCAGAAACCGTCCATACGGCCTGCTGCAACGTAAGCTAGGTCAAGGGCTGCACTACCGCCGCGACGCATATCAGCAACATCGTTAAAGAAATCTTGGAAGATGTTTAAGTAAGCTTCAAGGTTGTATTTTTGCTTAAACGGGAAACCAGTCGCTAATAATGTACCAGTTAGTTTAGGCACTGAACTTGTACGAGTACGGTAACCGTTGATTTGAGCGCTTTGACCACGAACAGCAGAGAATAATTCATTGCGGATAGGATCGAATACGATACCGACTTCAGTACGGCCTTTAATTTTTAATGCAATTGATACAGCAAAGTGAGGTATGCCGCGAATGAAGTTTGTTGTCCCATCTAGTGGGTCGATAATCCATTGGTGATCTGTATCTTTACCATTATCGATACCTGACTCTTCAGCAACAAAGCTGTGGTCTGGGTAAGATTTACGTAACGTACCAATAATTGCTAATTCAGCTTCTTTATCTACGCTGCTTACATAGTCATTAAGGGATTTTTCTTCCACTTCAACTGACTCTAAATTTTCATAACCTTTAACAATTACTTTACCCGCATTACGCGCAGCACGAATCGCAATATTTAACATTGGATGCATTGGATCACCATTAGATTTTAAAAGAACATGAAGGGAAATTCCTTCGGCCGCGAATTATACACAGGTCACACTATTGTGCAATAATTTAATTGTTCAAAATTTAGCCTGTTTATTAAGCATTATATGATAAATGCACCTTTGCACTAGTTTAGTTGTTAATTGAATAGTGCTAAACTTTGCGCTCAAAAAAATCACAGGATCACAAAGGAAAAACAATGCTAGACAATGTGCGTATTATATTAATTGGTACCTCTCACCCAGGCAATATTGGCAGTGCTGCTCGAGCTATGAAAACGATGGGTTTGACCGATTTGGTGTTGATTGACCCTGAATGTGAAGTGGATGGTAAGTCTGTTGCCCTTTCTGCAGGTGCAAGTGATGTACTTAAAAATCATAAAGTATATAAAACACTCGATGAAGGGATTGCTGATTGTGGTTTAGTGGTTGGAGCAAGTGCTCGCCCTAGAACCCTTAACTGGCCTATGCTTGACCCTAGAGAAATGGGTGAAAAAGCAGCTGCAGAAGGTAAAAAACATAAAGTAGCATTAGTATTTGGTCGTGAAAACAGTGGGTTAACTAATGATGAACTTCAAAAGTGTCATTTCCACGTGTTTATTCCAGCAAACCCTGACTATAGTTCATTGAATCTTGCGATGGCAGTACAAACATTAAGCTATGAAGTGCGTATGGCTTATTTAGCTTCTGAATCTTTTCCTGAAGTAGTGGAAGAGTACCCTCGAGCTTCTGAATTTGAAGGTATGCTTGAACATCTTCAAAAAACCTTATTCCAAATTGGCTTTATTGTGCCAGCTCATCCTGGTTTAGTAATGGATAAATTACGTCGTCTATTTAATAGAGCAAGACCTGAAATTAATGAGTTAAAAATGTTACGTGGTATTTTTAGTAGCATGCAAAAGTCGGTAGAAAGTCTTGAAGAAAATCCAAGAAATAACAAAAACGATAGCAAAAAATAAGACCAATTAAGGTATAGAGTTTGATACTTGACTAAAACTGTCGGGTATTTATACTGAGAGTGTTATATCACCAGTCTTGCACTGGTTGAATCATCAACTCTTATTATAGCGAACTCTATTATGAAATTAACTTCCAAAGGCCGTTATGCGGTCACTGCAATGTTAGACGTTGCAATAAAAGAGCATACAGGACCCGTGCCACTCGCTGACATTTCAGAGCGCCAAGGAATTTCACTTTCATATTTAGAGCAATTATTCTCTAAACTCAGACAAAAGCAGTTAGTTAGTAGTGTCCGAGGCCCTGGTGGGGGCTATAAATTAGGCAAAAGTAAATCAGAAATATCAGTGTCCATGATCATTGACGCGGTCAATGAAAGTGTTGATGTGCGTAAATGTGCTGGTAAAGGTGGCTGCCAAGAAGATGGTGTGGAGTGTTTAACGCACGCTTTATGGGAGCAATTAAGTATGCGTATTAGCTCTTTTCTGGACGGAATTACATTACAAGAGTTAATGGCAAGTGAGCATGTGCAAAATGTCTCTGAGCAACAAAATAATAAGTTTATCAATAGTGAACTGCTGAATATTATAGCCAAATAACAGCAGTGGAGAAAAAATGAAACTACCAATTTACCTTGATTATTCAGCAACGACCCCCGTTGATCAGCGCGTTGTTGACATAATGGTTAAATACTTATCAGTGGATGGTGACTTCGGTAACCCAGCCTCGCGTTCACATCGTTTTGGTTGGCAAGCTGAAGAAGCCGTTGATATCGCACGCGAACAAGTGGCTGAATTAATTAACGCTGATTCACGTGAAATTGTGTTTACTTCTGGTGCAACTGAATCAGATAATCTTGCGATTAAAGGTGCCGCGCACTTTTATCAAAATAAAGGTAAACACATTATTACGGCTAAAACAGAGCATAAAGCGGTATTAGATACCTGTCGCCAATTAGAGCATGAAGGCTTTGAAGTGACTTATTTAACACCACCAGAAGACGGTATTATTACTCCAAAACAACTACAGCAAGCAATGCGTGAAGACACTATTTTAGTGAGCCTAATGCATGTGAATAATGAAATTGGGGTTATTCAAGATATCGCTGCATTTGGTGAATTATGCCGCGCTAATAACACAGTGTTACATGTAGATGCGGCGCAAAGTGCGGGTAAGGTTGAGATAGATGTACAAGCGATGAAGGTGGATCTTATCTCTTTCTCTGCACATAAAGCCTATGGCCCTAAAGGCATTGGTGCATTATACGTTAGCCGTAAACCACGCATTCGTTTAGAGGAACAAATGCATGGTGGTGGTCATGAGCGTGGTATGCGTAGTGGCACATTACCAACACATCAAATTGTCGCAATGGGTGAAGCTTTCCGTATTGCAAAAGAAGAGATGGAAAGTGAAAATCAACGTATTTTAGCATTACGTCAACGCCTATTAGAGGGTGTTAAGAGTATGCAAGAGATCTACATTAATGGTTCATTAGACAATCGTGTAGCAGGCAATATTAATATCAGCTTCAACTATGTTGAAGGTGAGTCATTAGTGATGGCATTAAAAGATTTAGCGGTGTCTTCTGGCAGTGCGTGTACCTCTGCAAGCCTTGAATCTTCATACGTATTACGTGCAATCGGACGTGAAGACGAGCTAGCACATAGTTCTATCCGTTTTAGTATTGGCCGTTTCACCACGGAAGCCGAAATAGATTATGCCATTAAAGTTATTCGTGAAAACGTAGGCCGTTTACGTGATATGTCTCCTTTATGGGAAAGCTTTAAGCAAGGTGCTAAAAGCCTATAACCTATTGTTAATGGATCGGTTGTCGTTGACATAACGATTCAATTATCAGTGTCTTGTAGCGTGATGTTCTACCATGGTTATCACGTTACAAGACTATTTTCTAAAATTAAACTCCATCTCTTTATTAATCCCATTGTAATTTCTTTTTTAATACAATTTCCTTTGCTAAAAAAGCAATGAGGCAGTTAATATAAGTGTAAATCACTTTCAATCTAGGAATATTATGAGCCAGCCATTTTTAGTTAATCTATCGGATCAAAAAGCCAGCCCAGTATGGGGTGAGCATGCGTTATTATCTTTTGATCAGCAACAAGCGACCATCCATATCAACTATGTTAATGATGTTTTATCACAGGTACAAAGTGCTGCACGTAAGCTAGATGGAATGTCGTTACCTAGTATTGAACTGGTTGGTGAACAGTGGAACTCAGATTTATGTTGGGCTTTCAGTCAAGGTTTTTATAACGCTAAAAGCGGTGCAACGGTGACGTTCCCGGAATTAGATGAAGAATCAATGACCACACTACACAATAAAAAGCGTATCAGCGAATGGGTGAGAGAAACCATTAACTTAGGACCAGATGCACTTGCTCCAACAGTGTTAAGTGAAAAAGCGGCGACCTTGTTAACTGATATATGTCCTGATAAAAGCTGGATCACAACCAATGAGATCGCTGGGGAAGCGTTACTTGAGCATGGTTTTGTGGGTATTCATAATGTGGGTAAGGGTAGTATTCATGCACCTTGTATGCTGCAAGTTGACTATAATCCAACGGGTGATAGTGACGCACCGATTGAGATTGCTTTAGTCGGCAAAGGTATTACCTTCGACTCGGGTGGTTATAGCTTGAAGCCAAGTGCGTCAATGGCTGCGATGAAAAGTGATATGGGCGGCGCAGCGACAGTAACGGGTGCATTAGCCTTAGCAATTGCTAATGGCTTACAAAAGCGTGTTAAGTTATACCTGTGTTGTGCAGAAAATATGATCAGTGATAAAGCTTTCAAATTAGGTGATGTCATTACCTATAAAAACGGAGTGACTGTTGAAGTATTAAATACTGATGCGGAAGGGCGTTTAGTGTTAGCCGATGGTTTAATTGCAGCGCAAGAAGATGAAGCACAGCGCATTATTGATGCAGCAACATTAACAGGTGCTGCGAAAGTTGCCGTGGGTCGTGATTACAACTGTGTGTTAAGCATGGATGATGAATTTGTGGAAGCAGCGTTAGCGTCAGCAAAAGAGACCAACGAAAAACTATGGCGTTTACCATTAGAGTCTTTCCATCTTCAACAGATTGGTTCGTCATTTGCTGATATTGCGAATATTCACAGTGGTGGTGAGAGCATGGCTGGGGCATCTACAGCGGCAGCCTTTTTAGCTAAATTTGTGAAACATCCAGAGCAAAACTGGCTGCACTTTGATTTATCTGGCAGTTACCAATTATCTGCTAATGGTCTTTGGGCTGCTGGTGGTAAAGGTCATGGCGTACAAACTATTTGCGATTTATTGCTTAAGTAACAACAATACAACAGATTAGAGCAACCCTATTAAGCCAATATTATAAGATGATAATATTGGCTTTTTTATGTTTAAAATCCCCGTTAATGATCGGTTAATGATGAAGATCTTTTCAAAATGTAGACTTGCCTTTCAATGCTGATATAGTGAGGTCAAACTTTTATTCATTAAAATTATTGAACTTTGGGTAAAACGTGAAATTTATATTTAAATAACGTAGAATCTCGCCTTATGTAGGCATGTTATGCCCTGTTTTAAATTAGAATAAATAGAGAAAGTCGCAATGGTTATCAAAGCACTCATAATTATATCTGGTTTTGCGTTATTAGGCGGTTGTTCAACTGTCTCTGTAGGGCCTATTCCAGCCGGTCCCGATAGCTATATCATCAGCAAAGAGATCTCTGCTTTTTCAAGTGAAGAAGATCAATTGTTATCTTCAATTCTTTCACAGGCAAATGAATATTGTGTTGAACAACAACGCTATATGGAAGTGAAACATTTAAATGAATATTCTGGCTTTTTTGGCAATGAGACAAAAACCACTTTAATGTTTTCATGTTTAAGCGAAAAACAAAAAAATTATGAGCAATTAGCGCCGGTAGTGATAGCTGCGCCAACACCAGAAGTGAAACCCGTTCCGGCTACACCAGAGCCAGTAGTCGAAGAGCCGAGTTTTCCACCTAAAAACAAATTAACTAATTACGCTTTCTAAAATATAAATAAGCGATAAAACATAAGCTGTTTAGATTACCCTGAGTCACCCTCTAATCAGCTTATATAAACAATATAACCTGTGTAACCCCCGTAGATAAAAGGCTTGAAAGCGATGAATGATTTGAGGTTGTGCAGCCCTTATCATTACACCATTAACAGCAATACACTAAATGAAATAGCAGGTCATTAAGACAATACCCCTGTTTTTTAAAGTGCTTAATTGTTGGTTAATTATGCTATTATCAGTGTCTATTTTATCTTCTAAAATATCATTACTGGACTAGAGCGTTTTTTACATGATCCCAAATTTAAACCACCAAGAAAATATTAAACAAGATACTTTTTCTTTTATCCAAGCGTTATCAGAAAGCGATTACTCCGGTGAAATAGCGAAAAGTTATGCTAGTCGTTTAGCTGCAGCAACGGACAATAGTGTTTATCAATGTTTACCTCAAGCGGTTATCTTCCCGAAATCAACGCAGGATATTGTGGCGGTTTGTCAACTTGCACAATCTGCTGAGTTTGAAGATATTCGTTTTTCTCCTCGTGGTGGTGGTACTGGGACAAATGGCCAATCCTTAACCAATGATATAGTGTTAGATTTATCTAAGTATATGAATAATATATTAGAGATAAATGCTGAAGAGGGCTGGGTACGTGTTCAAACTGGGGTGGTTAAAGACCAATTAAACGAATACCTTAAACCACATGGTTTATTCTTCTCGCCTGATTTATCAACCAGTAACCGCGCGACCATTGGTGGCATGATCAGTAATGATGCATCAGGACAAGGCTCATTAATTTATGGCAAAACCAGTGACCATGTTTTAGGTCTGACTTCGGTATTAATTGACGGTAGTGTACTAGACAGCAAACCATTAACAGCTGTTGATTTAATTAGCCAAGTAGAGCGCCAAGACTCTGTGGGGGCGATTTACCGCCAGGTTATTGATACTTGCGAAACACAACAGCAAAACATTGAAGATACTTTCCCTAAATTAAACCGTTTCTTAACGGGGTATGACTTAAAACATGTTTACGACCATGAAACGGGCACAGTCGATTTAACACGTATTTTATGTGGTGCGGAAGGCTCTTTAGCCTTTATCACCGAAGCAACGTTACACGTACAGCCGATCCCTACTTACCGTACTTTATTCAATATCAAATACGATAGTTTCCAGTCGGCATTACAAAATGCTCCTTTCCTAGTCAAAGCGAAGGCATTATCCGTTGAAACCGTTGATTCAAAAGTACTGAATTTAGCAAAACAAGATATTGTTTGGCACAGCGTAAAAGATTTGATCAGTGATGTACCAGGGCAAGTGTTAGATGGTATCAATATCGTAGAGTTTGCAGAGGCAGATCAAAGGATTCAACAGGAAAAAATTGATGCATTAATTGTTATGCTTGATGGCCTGATTGAAAATAAACAAGCTGGTGTAATTGGTTATCAAATCTGTAGTGACCTTGCTGATATTAACCGTATCTATGGTATGCGTAAAAAAGCAGTAGGTTTATTGGGTAAAGCAGATAGCAGAGCAAAACCGATTGCTTTTGCTGAAGATACCTGTGTACCTCCAGAAAATTTAGCAGATTATATTATTGAGTTCCGTCAATTATTGGATGATAAAGGGCTACATTACGGCATGTTCGGGCATGTTGATGCAGGTGTATTACACGTGCGTCCCGCATTAGACCTGTGTGACCCTGAGCAAGAGAAACTGTTGCGTGAAATCTCTGATAAGGTGGTTGCCCTAACGGCAAAATATAAAGGCTTAATGTGGGGCGAGCATGGTAAAGGCTTCCGTAGTGAATATGGACCAGACTTCTTCGGCGATGAACTATTTACTGAATTAAGAAAAATAAAAACAGCCTTTGATCCACATAACCGTGTTAACCCTGGGAAAATCTGTACGCCGATTGATTCAACAGATGAATTAGTGAGTGTTGATGCGGCTAAGCGTGGCAGCTTTGATCGCCAAATCCCGATTCAAGTACGTGAAAGCTATGCGCAAGCCTTGGATTGTAATGGTAATGGTTTATGTTTTAACTATGATACTAAATCACCTATGTGTCCGTCGGTTAAAGTAACCCGTGACCGCGTTCATTCACCTAAAGGCCGTGCTGGTTTAATGCGTGAATGGTTACGTCAATTGGCGAACAATGATATTGATATTCTGCAGTTAGAAAGTGACTTATATGCAGGTAAAAATGCCAGTATCTTTACTAAATTTAAAAATACACTAGCAAAACGTGGTGGTGAATATGACTTCTCACATGAAGTAATGGAAGCGATGCAAGGTTGTTTAGCCTGTAAAGCGTGTAGTAGCCAATGTCCAATTCAAGTGGATGTACCGACCTTTAGATCGCGCTTTATACACTTGTATCACGATCGCTATTTACGTCCAGTTAAAGACTATTTTGTTGCCTATGTTGAGCAATATGCACCGTTAATGGGGAAAATGCCTGGTTTCTTTAACTTCTTTACTGGTTTGAAAGTCACTTCGGCATTAACTGAAAAAGTAGTTGGTATGGTAGACATCCCTCAGCTTTCTTCTCCTACTTTAAAAACAGCTTTACACAACAATGATATCAGTGAGTTTGACTTAGCGAAATTACAGGCGTTAAGTGCAAAAGAGCGTGAAAAGTATGTGTTAATTGTTCAAGACCCATTTACTACTTTTTATGATGCAGATGTTGTACGCGACCTACTTTTAACCATTAAAAAATTAGGTTACAAACCTGTGTTATTACCGTTTAAACCAAATGGTAAACCTCAGCATATTAAAGGTTTTTTAACTAAGTTTGCAAAAACGGCTGCGGATTCTGCTGCCTTTTTAAATGAAATGGCTGCATTAGATATTGCCATGGTGGGAACAGATCCTGCAATGGTGTTGTGTTACCGTGATGAGTATAAACAAGCCCTAGGTGAGCAACGTGGTGAGTTTAATGTTCAGTTATTCCAAGAATGGTTAATCAAACGATTACCTGAGCAAGCTAAAGCTGAGCAGGGCAAACAGTTCTATTTATTAGGGCATTGTACCGAAAAAACCGCTGAACCTACTTCTGGCAATGATTGGGCTACTATCTTTAAACATTTTGGTGGTGCTTTATCGAATGTTGCTGTGGGTTGTTGTGGGATGGCTGGGACTTATGGTCACGATGCAGGTAAACTGGCAGACTCGAAAGCTATTTACAGCTTAAGTTGGGAAGCTGAGATTGCCAAGCATGAAAGGTCTCAATGCTTAGCAACAGGCTACTCTTGTCGAAGCCAAGTTAAACGTATTGAAGGTGAAACTTTAAAACACCCAGTACAGGCTTTATTAAGTCTATTGTAATCCTAGAAAAGGTTAACAATAATATGAAAAACGCGGAAGATATTTGGAAAAAGAGTACAGATTTACGCCGCTTAAATGCGCTGAGTGAAAATACAATCATCGCCTTATTAGGCATTCAATACACTGAAATCGGCAATAACTATTTACAGGCGATTATGCCAGTTGATGAGCGAACTCATCAGCCCCATGGTTTATTACATGGTGGAGCATCGGTTGTATTAGCGGAAACTATTGGTAGTGTGGCTGCTAATTTAGTGGTCGGAGATGATAAGGTTTGTGTTGGCTTAGAAGTGAATGCAAACCACCTTCGTAGCGTTAAGAAAGGAGTCGTAACCGGCACAGCAACTGCGCTTCATATTGGTTACAGTACTCAAGTTTGGCAGATAGAAATTTGCAATGAGCGCCAACAGTTAGTGTGTACATCACGTTTGACTGTGGCGGTGATTGATAAACCAACACAATAAGACCTTCACTGTTGAAGGTTATTTAAAAAGAGAAATTATGATTAAAGTAGGTACTTATAACGACCTTAAAATCGTTAAAGAAGTAGATTTTGGGTTGTACTTAGATGGCGGCTATGACTATGGTGAAATCCTTTTACCAAAACGCTACATTACAGATGAAATGCGCATTGGACAGAGTATCTCTGTATTTTTGTATTACGATTCAGAAGATCGTTTAATCGCAACAACGCAACATGTAAAAGCAGTCGCTGGCGAATTTGCTTCATTAAAAGTAGTAGATACTAACCGTGCTGGTGCATTTTTGGATTGGGGCTTACCTAAAGACTTACTCGTTCCATTTAACCAACAGAAAGTGGCCATGAAAACCGGCTTTGGTTATGTGGTTTATGTGTATCAAGATGATATCAGCGAGCGTTTATTAGCGTCGTCAAAGCTAGATCGTTTCTTAGATAAAGTGCCTGCCACGTATAAAGCGGGTGATAAAGTTGACCTACTGATCGCAGAGCGCACTGATATTGGTTTTAAAGCGATTATAAACCATCAACACTGGGGCGTTATTTTTGAAAATGATGTGTTTGGTGATTTAGGTATTGGCAAAAAATGTAAAGGTTACATTCGTCGTATTCGTGAAGATGGTAAAATCGATTTAAGCTTAACGCAAACGGGTTACGCGAAGATGGATGGTTTAGCTGACCGTATTCTATTAACTTTAAAGCAACACGATGGTTTCTTACCTTTATCAGATAAAAGTAGCCCAGATAAAATCGCTAAGATTTTAAAAATGAGTAAAGGTAATTTCAAAAAAGCAATTGGCCAATTATATAAACAAGGGCATATTGTAATTGAAGATAAAGGTATTACTGTTATCAGTAAATAAGCCGGTTTCAGTATAGAAAAGATAGCGCGCCAATTCAGTAATGAGTTGGCGCGCTTTTGTTTACATCTAATACCAATCATAGTA